>NZ_WANY01000155.1:0-4552 GCF_015521575.1 Ferroglobus sp. | reverse complement strand
TCGTCCTAAAAACTCTTCCAAGTCCGAAAGAGTGGCCTTTAGCTTTATGGGCGCTTGTAATAGGCGCTGCCGGAACGTTCCTCCTTTACATTCCGGGGAACTTGTTCTTCAAGAGCGTCGTCGTCAGCGAGTACTTTAGATGGTGGACAGTCCACTACTGGGTTGAAGGGAGCTTGGAGATAGCCTATGCCGGAGCTATAGGACTCGTCCTAATGCTTCTGATTCCAGATCCGAGAGTTAAAAAAGTCGTTGACAAGTACATATTCTACGACGTCATTCTGGCAGCTACATCTGGAATAATAGGGCAGGGACACCACTATTTCTGGATAGGGACGCCAACCTTCTGGATTATGCTCGGAGGTGTTATAAGCGTTCTCGAAATAGTCCCCCTCGCTCTGATGGCTTTGGAGTCCCTCAGAATTGCCAAGGAATTGAAGCATCCTTTCCCCAATATACCGAGTCTTTACTTCATGGTCGGAATACTCATCTTCGGATTCATCGGAGTTTCGCTCCTCGGCTTAATGCAAACTTGGCCCTGGACGAACTGGTGGGAGCACGGAACTTGGGTCACACCAAGTCATGGCCATGAATGTATGATGGCCTTTGCAATGGGTGCAATAGCCCTTCTTTATCTCGCTTTGCCAGACTTAACAGGAAAACCCGTGGACAGAACCTTCGTTTCCTGGGGTAAAAAGGCTTTCTGGCTGATGTTCATCGGGCAAGTTATCCTCGCCACTTCCTTTGGTTTAGCTGGGACGGTGCAGATCTACCACTACTGGATTCTTTCCGAGCCATGGCAAAAAGTTCTTGAAGCGAGGTTCCCCTTCGTTCCCGGAATAGTTTTCGGAGGAGCAATGGTTTTCCTCGGATACCTCTACTTAGCAGCTTCGATGCTTCGACACATTCTCATGCCAGTTGAGGGAGAGGAGTACAAGCCAGCTGCTGCAAAGAAGAGTTTCCTAACAACATTCGATCACTTCCCGTTCCTTGTAGTCTTGGCGGTGTTCTTCTCGCTAATAGGCACCACCGGACTTTGGAGCTTTTCCTCCTCCGCAGTCCTTGAATTCGGAAATCTCTGGATTCCATTCACCCTCTCAGCAATAGCTTACGTGGGACTTGGAGTTCTGGCGGTGATCATGGCGAGCAAACTCGCAAGGGGGATCGAGTATGGTCACTATCTCGAATAGATTTCTCAACTATTTTTTGCTTACGAAACCCAAGTTAACGGCTTTACTTCTGCTCACGGCTTTAGTCGAAGCGCTTTCCGTTTACAACGGAAACGCGGGAGTTCTATTAGCTCTAATTCTCTCGGTGTTTCTGAGCTGTTCCGGGGTTAATGCGATTACAGCTTACCTTGACAGAGACATAGATGCAATAATGAGCAGAACCAAACATAGACCTGTGCCAAGAAAGGCTGTGAGGGAAAAGAACGCTTTAATTTTCGGAACTCTTCTTCTCATTGTCGGACTTGCTTTAGCTTCTCTGATCAACATTTACGTTCTATTCTGGGGAATCGTCGGAGCTGCCTTTGTTCTCAGCTACAACTACAAACTGAAGAGGCTAACGCCTTACAACATACTCATAGCATCTCCCGGTGGGGCAGCTCCTCTCCTTGGAGCTTACTCAGCAATGACCAGCGAGCTAATCTCTCTCCAATCGTTCCTTCTTGCTATGCTCATAGTATTCTGGACCCCCGTACACATCTGGAGTCTCGCAGCTTTTTACAGGGAAGATTATAGAAAAGCTGGAGTGCCGATGCTTCCCGTTGTAAAGGACAGAGAGAAAGTTATTAACGCCATAGCTGTGTTCACCTCCCTTTACGTACTCACAACTTTCGCAGTCTTCTCAACCCTCAGCAACGACGCTTTTAGCCTATCTATCGTGGCGTTGCTGAACTACCCCCTCGTCAAGCTTCTTTTGAAGTTGAGCGATGCCAAAGCCCACTACAAACTTTTCAAGCTGAGCAATCCCCACTTAGGGATAGTCTTTATATTGTACCTCTTCCTTTCAGTAGGGTGGTGGTAGCGTGAGGTGGCTGTTGATTCTACTATTGCTAACTTTCCCGGTGGCAGCCGAGGATGGCAAAACGATTTACGAGAAAAAGTGCCAGATGTGTCACGGAGAGAAGGGTGACGGGCAAGAAGACAAAGGTGTGGACTTTTCAGATCCGGAATACTGGAAGGATAAGAGCTACGAAGAAATATACGATGCGATAAAGAACGGAAAAGGCAAGATGCCAGCTTTTCCAGAGTTGAGTGATGAGGAAATAAAGAGCGTAATAGAGTACATAAAATCCTTCGCCCCAACACCGACACCAACTGAAACCCTCACTCCAACTTCAACACCAGAAAAAATAGTGACCGAAAAGAAATCGCCAGGATTCGGAATTCTTTTGCTTCTTGCAGCTGGAGCCTTAGCTCTAAGAAAAATTAAATAAAAATTTTTTATTTTTTCAGAATCTTGGGAACATTCTCCTCGTATGGCGGAAACACAACACCCCTCTCAGTAATTATAGCCGAAACGTACTTCAGCGGCGTGGCATCGAAAGCCGGATTGAATACCTTCACACCTTTCGGAGCTATGAACTTGCTTTTGCAAGTTATGTGGCAGTAAATAAGCTCATCCTCGCTTCTCTCCTCTATCTCAACGTCCTTGGCTTCTCTGTCCCAATCGAAAGTCGTTATCGGAGCGGCGACAAAGAAAGGAATTCCATGCTCTTTTGCGAGAACTGCCAAGGTGTAAGTTCCTATTTTGTTGAACACCGCATCCTTCACGATTCTATCGGCTCCCACTATAACCTTGTCAACCATCCCCCTCTGCATAACTATTCCCGCCATGCTGTCGGCTATGAGCGTTACATCTATTCCGTCCTGCATTAACTCCCAAGCTGTGAGCCTTGAGCCTTGATTCAGCGGTCGAGTTTCGCAGGCTATGACTTTAACCCTCTTTCCTTCCTCAACAGCGCTTCTTATAACTCCCAAAGCAGTTCCCCAGTCGACGGTGGCAAGTCTTCCAGTGTTGCAAATCGTCAAAATAGTGTCTCCGTCCTCGATAAGCTTAGCTCCGAACCTTCCCATGAGTTTGTTCCTTTCCACATCTTCTTCAGCTATTTTTTCAGCTTCTTCCAGTGCGAGCTTTCTAATTTCCTCGACGCTTTCCCCTTTCAGAGTTTTATTTAAAGCTCTTTCAATTCCGACGAAAAGATTCACCGCCGTAGGTCGAGTAGAAGCAAGAAGTTCAGCGGATTTTTTCAAATACTCCTTCATCTCGTCCACTGAGGAAAAATCTTTTTCGTGGGCTGCCAAAGCAATTCCGTAAGCTCCAGCTGCTTCTAAAGCAGGAGCACCCCTAACAGCAAGTTTTTTTATCGCTTCAGCAAGCTCCTCAACTCTTCTGCACTCAAGAATCTCGAATTTTTCCGGCAGCTTGGTCTGGTCTATGAGTTTAACGCAATCCTCCCAAAATATCGTTCGCATAACTTTGCCTTTTTGTTGAGATAAAAACGTTTGCGCAGCAAAAGTTTATATCCAAAAAAGTAAAAAAGATTTTGAGTGATGAATCTGGCAGTATCTGAGCTATGCGATGATGATGGCCGTACTTTCTGAATCAGATCTCTGGATGTCCCTTCACTTGCTCAACGCGCATTGCTCCTTCTTCCGTGTGGCAGCTCCAGCAAGCCATTTTTCCTCTCGTGTTTTCAAGGGCACTTCCTTTGGTGTGGCAGCTCTTACAGCTTTTCGTTTTGTCATCAAGCGGATATGCCGGAACGAACGTGCCTTCGTGGACAGCATTAAGAAGCTCAACAGCTTTCTTAGCCACATCAGCGGTAAGCCTTCCGCACCTCTCTGACCTCTCCTTGGAGAACGCTTTGTATCCGCTGACCTCACACCAGTTCGTGACGGAAGCATGGCAAAGAACGGAGTTCGATACGGAAGTCGGGAAGGGGCTTAGCTCAGCTTTCATCGCTTTCGGAGGTGTGTATTTCGGTAGCTCTTCATACATGTACCAAGCGTAAAGCTCATCTATGACCTTCTTAGCCTCCTCTTCCGGAGCTACGAGCCATATCGCCCAAGCTGCTCCGTTTAAAGCTCCACAAAGCGAAGCCCAGCCGACCAATCCTCCTTCTCCAACCGTGGCAATGGAGGCAACTGGCAAGAATTCCGTATAAGGCGAGCCGACCTCTTCAGCGAGAGGTTTCACTATCGCATAAAACGCTCCGAAGCAGCAGGCTTTGCCCGGAAGCTTCTCCCCATCGAACGTTTTACCCATGTATCCTTGATAGCCAAGCTCGGCAGCGTAATCCGGATCGATTTTCTTATAAGGCCACGGAGGCATCGGTAGCGGTTTGAGGACCTCTTTTACAACCACCTTTTCCTTAACTTCTGGCGTTGGTGTTGTAATTGGTTTTTCCTCCTGAGTGCAAGCCATGCCGAGAGCTGTAGCAATAACAGCTCCAGCAAATCCCAAAAAACCGCGTCGTGTCATCATATTTACATCACCATTATGATAGTATGAATTAGGAAGCATTTATCGCTTGCGGGGTTTTTCTCTA
>NZ_WANY01000154.1:0-2263 GCF_015521575.1 Ferroglobus sp. | reverse complement strand
ATTGTAGGAGCGATGTATCAGATAGTCCCGACAATACTCGGAACGGAGTTGAGGGGGAAATCCCTTGCTGAAGGAAGTTTTTACCTCTTAAATCTTGGCACGGTGCTTTTGGCTCTCTCTATGCGCGGTATCGTAGATTTCTCTATTTCCGCAGCTATTTACACTTTAGGAGCGATATTGTTTGCGATAGTAATCTTTCTGACAATCTCCTCGGCAAGACTTTCTCCAAGCATAGCGGTCTGGTTTTTTGCCGCAGCCATAATCTATTACTTAGCTGGAGTAGTGTACGCGCTCTTAGCATTTTCGGGGATTCTTACCTTCAACATCCGTGTTCACGCTCACCTCTTGGCTGCGGGATGGATAGGATTAACGACCTTTGGAGGACTGTACGAACTATTTCCAATGCTCTCTCTGAGGAAGCTCAGAAGTCAGAAACTAGGTTGGGCGACATTCGTAATATCAAACGTCGCTCTCGTTGGGATGCTCTACGGTTTCGCGTATTCGGAAAAAGCTCTGCTGATCTTCGGAATTCTCTTCGTCCTCAGCTTTTACATGCTGGCTTTAAATCTCCTACTTACTCTCGCCTCTAAGCCAGAAAGCGAAGCTGAGTTGGACATTAGCGTGAAGTTTTTCGTTGTAGCTTTAATTTTCGGGCTTGCGGGAATAACTTTGGCTCCGTTGAACTTATTCTTCGATCTAACTTTCCAGCACTCGCACCTTCTTTTAGCCGGCTGGATAGCCCTGACAATCATCGGAGCTGAATACCATATCATCCCGATGATTACTTGGATGGAGAAGTATGCCGACAAGCTTGGAGTTGAAGATGTGCCAATGATAGCTGATCTGTTCAACATAAAAATCGGAAAGTTCGTTCTCTACTTATCCCCCATAGGAGTTGCCCTTTTGGTGATTCCCCAAATTGCTGTAATCGGAGGAGCATTATTTACAATCACAATACTCGCTTTCGTGGCTGACATGTTTGCCGTGAGGATAAGATGATCAACACAATTTTTCAGCGATAGACTGACTGAACACGTTTTTCGGTAAAAGCAATCGTTTTACAATGCTGTAAACGAGCTTAAAGTTCTTCGATGAAACCATTTTGAAGAGGTATTTCGGACGGGCGTAGAACTTCATATAGCAGTAATTTAGGAACTCCTTAATTCTCTCCGGACTTAAATGGGCGTTTTTCATAACGGGTTTTCCAGCAGTGTAGTCCTCGTAATTTTTCGTTATCAGGAGGTTCTCCTTTTCGGCAATCTCGTAAAGTTCAGTGCCGGGATATGGTGTGAGAATCGAAAACTGAGCGTAATCCGGATCGAGCTTCATCGCGAGTTTCAAAGTTCTTCTCATCTCATCCTCGCTTTCGTTCGGTGCGCCTATTATGAATGAGCACACCGTCTCTATCCCCTCTTCCTTGCAAATCCTTATCGCCCTTTCTACAGCTTTTAGATCGAGCTTTTTTCTGTAGAAGTTCAGAATTCTTTCGCTTGCGGACTCAACTCCGAAGTATATCTTAGTGCATCCCGCCCCTTTCATAATTCTCACGAGCTCTCTGTCGATCGTGTCGGCTCTTGAGGCGCAGCTCCAAGTTAAATCCACTCCCTCCCTTTTTATTTCTTTGCAAATGCTTTCCACTCTCTTTTTGCTTAAAGTGAACGTGTCGTCGCTGAAAGCGATGTGCTTAGCTTTAAATTCGTCTTCCAACCAGCTCATCTCCTTCACAACGTTTTCTGCACTTCTACTTCTGTACCTCCTACCAAAAAACTTGGACGAGACGCAGTAAAGGCACGAAAAAGGGCAGCCGCGAGAGGTAATCATTGGGAACTCTTCAAGCCTCCTTTCCATGAAGCTGTACTTGTTGAGGGGGAGGAGGTCGAAAGCGGGGAATGGTAGAGAATCGAGATCGAAAATAGGCTCCCTCGGCAGATTCTTAACGATTTTTTTGTCCTTTTTCCACCAAATCCCTCTTACGCCTTCCAAGCTCCTTCCGCTTTCAACCCTTTCAGCGACTTCAACGATAGTTTTCTCCCCCTCTCCAATACACACGGCATCAGCCTCTTTTAAACCTTCAGCAGGTCTGTAGGTTACGTGAACTCCTCCGAGAATGACGAATTTTTCGGGAAACGCTTTCTTTATTTCTTTTGCGTACTCTAAAGATCTTTTGAAGAGAGGGGTGGTAGCGGTAATCCCAACAAGGAAGCAGTCTTTAATTTTCTTCAAAACTTCCCCCACATCAAGCCTTTCAGCCATAGCATCGATT
>NZ_WANY01000153.1:0-7641 GCF_015521575.1 Ferroglobus sp. | reverse complement strand
TCGTAACCCTCAACTCTGAGGGTAAATCTGTCCGTCGGAACGAATCCGCTCTTGTCCCCGATTCCCGAGTCGAAGATAACTTTAGCTCCTTTATGCGGAGGAATCGATATGAGCAAATCGAAGCTCTCTTCTTCTCCTTCGAGCGTAATTATTTTTCTGTTCTTCGCGTCGACCTCTATCGGATTGAAAAACGTTCTGTATTCGATTCCTCTCTCCTCAAACATGCGCTCAACCATTTCGGCAACGGGATCCATCGTAAAAACCTTGTTTATGGGGTACGTGTAGACTATTTGGCTCCTGTCTCTGATTCCATGAAGCTTTAAAAAGTCGTGGAGCATGAACGTAACTTCTATCGGAGCTACTGGACATTTATGAGGGACTCCCATAACACTCACAACGATCTTTCCTCCAGCGAAGTTCGCTAAAGCTTCTCTAAGTTTTACCGCTCCCTCGTAATTGTAGAACCAGTAGCCAGCCTCTGTCAATCCGGGGATTTCTTCTGGAACGACTCGGCTGCCTGTAGCTATGACAAGATAATCGTAATCGTAGCCGTTCTTGTCGGTGTAAACTTTTTCGTTGTCGAGATCTATTTTGGTTGCAGTCTCAATCTTTAGGTCAATCAGCGGATCCACCAAGTACTTTATCGGCATGAAAATGTCCGATTCGTACAACCTGTTGAAAATTAAATACAGTAACCCGGGTTCGTAAAGCTGTTTATCTTTATCAGAGATTAGAGTGATCGAGATCCTCTTTTCTCTGATTTCATCTCTTAAATGACTCGCGAGGTAGTTGGCTGTGAGAGTCCCAGCTACCCCTCCTCCAACTACCACTATTCTTTTCATGGAAATCACCTAAAAAATTGGAGGATTACTTCGTCTTTCTTACGACTATCCTCCAGTATCCGTCCTCTTCGAACACTCCTATGAGTTCGTGTCCCGCTTTCTTGACCCACTCGGGAATGTCCTTGGCTGAACTTTTATCGCTCGACCAAACTTCAATTACCTTTCCAACTTCTTCTTCCTTGATCGCTTTTATCAACTCCATTAAGGGACCGGGGCAGTAACTTCCCCTTGCGTCTATTACTCTATCCGATTTTACCTCCATTCTCAACCACCTCCAAAAATTTAGATAAAGAGTACTTTTGCATCCTCAACCATTCCAAGGAACTCAGAAACTCCCACTACATCGTCGAAGACGTCAACGAACTCGTCCAAGTTAAGTCCGAGCATGTCCATTATCATTCCGCAGGCGTAGATTTTCAGGTTTCCTACCTCCTTGGCTTGCTTTAGGGTGTCGATGAAGAGCGGAGCTCCTTTCTCTATCATTCCCTTTCCGAGTTCTCCCATCTTCCACGCTTTCTTCTCAACCACATCTTTCTTGAAAGCCATCAATCCGTCCATCGTTGCGAAGATCAACACTTCCGTCCCAAGTGTGGAGGCGACGCTTGCTATTATGCTTGCGGCTTGCACTTTTTCAAGCTCCCCGCTTGCCAAAACAATTGCCAACTTACCCATTTTCACCACCAATATTCTCTTTCTAAGAAAAGCTTTAATAAACCTTCTCGGTTTGTGGAAAACCGACAAAAACCGCTTATTAATTATGCAAAAAGTTCTCGAAAGCGAATTACACAAACGAAAGAAAGTTATCGGGTGTTTAACTTCGTTAAGTTTTATCGATTTGTATATTATCTCATTATGATTAATTTTTCAAAGGTTCTTTGAGTAAAGCCCTTCAGCGTAGTAAATAATGAGTCAAATGAAGTTATAATTTATAACTGGTATGTCTTAAAATGTTCAAAATGCTGCAAGAGGTGAAATCGTTGGAAACGCACGAAGAGAACTTATCCCTTTGCGTATACCACAAAGCTAATAAACAACGCTATGACAAATGGTTATGTCTCAAAAATCCTAAAATTTGTGGGCCCGTGGCTCAGCCTGGTTAGAGCGCGCGCCTGATAAGCGCGAGGTCCGGGGTTCAAACCCCCGCGGGCCCATGCATATAACACTTTCGCCCTGCTAGTTTTCGGGAGGAAGTCTGAACTGCTGGAAGTTTCAAATCATTTTAGCAGGTTCCGAAACCTTTCTGACACATTCAGTGACATCTCAGTGTCACTTAAAATAAAATAAGGCAGGAGACACGCCTTCACCTGCTAGTCCTCGTATGCTGATCATGCGGAAAACTCGAACCCCTGAGAGCACGGGAGCTATAAAGCTTCAGGAGACTTTTGAGTTCCTTCACGAGCTTGCATTTGCTGCAATCAGGTTTCTCGGGCTCGACGGTTCTGTAAATCCTGAAGTAGTATGATACAGTTTTCCTTGATGACCATGTCTTTATAAGCAGTCCCGATCTCTCCAGATAGCTCAGAACCCTCGACAGAACCCTGCCCATTGAGCTGCTGTCGATTCCCTTTATCCCGCTTTCTTCATCTCCCCTGAAACTTCTGCACCTCTTTGCGATATCTTTGATGGTTCTATATCTAACAGGTTTTTCCTCTGCAAGTCTTAATGCAAGTTCCGCACACTTGCGATAATCGACATAGCCCACATGCTTTCTGACAAGATTTACTATATCTTCCTCTAAAAGAACGGGCAGTTCGTCCTCTATTTCTCTCCAGAGCTCGATCGCTCTGTCAACAATAGACTCAAAGGAATCACGTTTTTCACCTCTTGCATATAGAATCAGCAGCACCATTTGATTGTATTTGTCAAAGATTTCAGGGTTCTCGCAGTCCTTCTTCAGCTCCTCCGGCAGCCTGTAGTTCCATCTCACCAGCTTCCCGCTCTCCATAACCTCGCGCAGGATATCTGCAAACCTCTTCTTTGCTTTAGACATGTGCTGTACATAGTTCTCCTGAAATTAGGAAAATTGTTGTAGAAAACCTACAACAAAAGTTAAGTACCGCCTCTGCAAAGTAATCACCTCAAAATGCACCGCCCCATCAGCAGATGGGAGAAAAAGTATAAGATGCTTAAAGCGCTAAACATATTCGGAACCCTGAACCAGCGAGAGCTTGCAAGAAGAACCCAACTCCACGTCGATCAGGTTTCAAAACTTCTACCAGATCTTGAAGAGGTAGGGTTCGTTGAAAGAAAGACAGGGAAAGGTCGTGAAAAATCGGTGAGGCTTACACCTGAAGGAAAGAAGCTTGTTACCTTACTTGAGTTTTCCAGAGAATGTCTTCCGGTTGGAGAGTACGGTAAAGGAAGCGTACTGGAAAAGTACAGCGACGAAAAAGGTAAATGCATAAATGTTGACAGAGATTCAGAGTTCTCCTTCCCAGAAATGCCCAACACAATGATAGAGCTCGCAAAATCCGGTGTAATGTCAGAAGTTGGGGTAAAATTAAACACGAAAAAAGACAGACATGCCAAGGATGCACTTGAAAGGGTTCTTAGAGAGTCCATGGATGTTCTCATAGTCCCTGAGCCTCTGGTTACGGGAAAAGATGAATACCGGAAAATTGTCGACCCAGAAAATGCTATCAGGAAAACCGAAGTCATATGCAGGATGGGCACGTCTCTACTCTACCTAGTGGAAATTTCTGATGATAAGAAAAAACCAAGAGATCTCAACATGCTTGGAGGTGCTGCAGCAGAGGAATACGTTGCACGGGTTGATAAATCCTTTTTGAAGTCTTATTTGCGAAGAGGGTACAGATACGAGAGTGTCGATAGACCAGAAGAGCTCTTCCAGATCGGTGTGGAAAGTTTGGAAAGCGAGAGACCAGTGTATATCTTGGTAAAGCCTCCTCAGAACATAATATTCAGGATGCTAACGTTTCTAGAGTCTCACAGTCAAAAAGGATCTGGGAAAAAGGATGGAATAAAAGTGAGGAGAATTTTACCATATAAAGAACTACGGGACTGCATAATAGCGAGGAAACAGTTCGTTGAAGAACACTTTGATGTAGTGCTGAAAATCGGAGAAATTGCCGAAGTGCATGAAAAAAACCTAGGATTCAAAAAACTTGGATATGACGATGTATTGAGCAGGAAGCCTGAAGAAGCTAATCCCATCTACAGGAATTACTCTGCTCTTATCCAGTTGGATCTTCTCTGCAAAACTTCCAGAAAGTCTGCTAGAGAGGTCAGAGAGCTTTCAGAACTACTGGAAGTTTACAGGAAAAACAGACTGGAGCTAGCCTCAAACATTCTCGACGATAAGCATCTCAAGAAATATCTCTTTGAAAAAGTAAAATCGTCTCAGATTGAGCTATACAGTTCATGAGAACAAATCTGGGGGTTCGCTCTCGAGAGCTCTCTTAAAAGTTTTCACCACAAAAGATGGAAGAAGCATGATGTAGTTTGCTTTAAGATCACACTCAGCCAACTTGGGAGGGATTTCATCCTGAAAGAAATAGTAATCCTTTGAAACCTTGTAGCTGCTACCGTAGAGAAACAAGCGGTAGCCCCTTGGAAGTTTATACAATTTGTGTTCGACAATATCGCTTTCACAGAAAGTTTCGAGGGTGATGTCCTTTCTGTGCATCTCTTTTACTATCTGTGGTGGTTTGTAAACTTTTCCCTCTTTCCTTCTTTTTACATAGGATCTAAAATCTATAAACGGATAGCTGCAAAAATTCCAGTTCCTAGTATGCTTTCCACCTTCTGATAGATCTACTATGGCTGAGATTTCCGCTTCCTCTATTGCCCTTTTGGCATAAGCCTTGAGATCCAGAGGGGAATACCACTCACCATAGGATATTTCAACAATATCCTCGGGCTCTTCAGGCATCAGCTCTTTAAGAATAGCCTCCGGTTCAGGAACCTCAAAGTATACAAATTTTCCCTCGATTTCTTTTCGTGCTGTATACTTATCCCTCCAGACATCAATAATTCTCGTGGTAATGTTCAAAGGAGATAATTCACTTGTCTCTTTTTTGTAAAGTTCGAGATACTTCTTCACTTCCTCTCTCTCACTCGTAGTAAATTCCCATGGGGGCTTTTCAAATCCTGAAAACACATAAAGTGCACCGAGACTGCGCGGATCTTCGTCCCGAGTCTCATGCATTTCCAGAGCCCTACCAACTCTTTTGGGTATATCAACCAGTACTGTGCGTCCGATGGCTCTCAATATTTTTATGGAACTTTCGAGATCTACAAGATACTGGCTGCATTCCTCCAGTCTGTCTATTAAAGGGTCCGCAAAGTAGTCCGAAGAAAGAGGGAAACGGAACAATTT
The DNA here is from genome assembly GCF_015521575.1 of Ferroglobus sp. Taxonomy (NCBI): domain Archaea; kingdom Methanobacteriati; phylum Methanobacteriota; class Archaeoglobi; order Archaeoglobales; family Archaeoglobaceae; genus Ferroglobus; species Ferroglobus sp. The sequence continues at coordinate 2,460 of NZ_WANY01000153.1, read as the reverse complement.
TTCGGGGATTACATTTATCAAGGTTACACAGGTTGCGTAGCCCCTTTTGAAGGGCGGTGTCTTCTCGTTTAGAAATTTTTCTACAATGAGTTCCTTTCCCAGCTTGTAGAGCTTTTGCTTGATGTCCTCGAAACTGAAGCTGCGTGCATAAACTTCGTTGCATACTCTTTCAGATTCATGAAAATAGGACTCAAGATCTGTTAAAACTTCTCTGCACATCTTCTCATAATGCTCGAAAATTGCTTCGGCATCTCTCAACAACTTCTCTGCATGATAGCGGTATAGCTTCTTTTTGCTCATCAGTCATCACCGGAAATTTTTACTGAAATAAATAAAACAAAGAAAAACTTTAAATCCTTAAAAACGATTTCAGCGTACTTTTTCAAATCCTGAAGGTTTGGCGATTTCATACCAGGCCTGAAAGAGTTTTTGCACAAGTTTTGCGGGGGTTTTCCGCGGGAATTGTTGTGTTCTCTATTTTCGGTCTAATCGCAAAGCTTTTCGCATAGTGACCTACCGTTACTTATCCTGTCTTTTTCCAGTTTATCCCTGAAGAAAGTCAGTTTTTCTGGGGGTGATGAAACTTGAGGAGAGTTGTGAAGGTGAAGGTCGGACCTGAAACGGTTGAGGTGGGGGTGGACGAGAACACAACAGTGGGAGATGTAAAAAGGCTGCTGGGACTTGAAAAGGAGGGAAGGTGGTTTGTGGTGAGCGGTGACGTCACCGTCCCTGATGACATGAGGGTGCTTGAGGCTTTCGACTATGGGGACGGTACCCTTAGACTCCTGCCCTGTTACTAAACCTTCATTTTTTGATTTTGATGACGTCACGCCCCTCTTCGCGTCTCTCCACGCTTCTTGAACATAGGGATCGAAATATTACTGAGGCGATGGCCCATGGGAATGGAAGGAAGAAGAGTGGTCTATGTGAGAATCGGAAACAGGAAGGAGCCGGTTGAGATAGACAGAAGAACAACCGCAGCTGACATACTGAGAAAGGTCGGAGCAGATCCGGAGAACTACATCCTTACCGTGAATGGAGCATCCAAAGCTCCAGAAGACAAGATCCTACCGCTGCTCACGGGAGATGACGATCTCAGGGTCTTCCCGAGAACTGAAGTCGGCTCCTTCCCAATTTTTTTGACAGGCAGAAGGAGGATGAAGCAGGAGGAGACACTTCTCAGGGAAATATGTTTCCATCCGATAGCGGAGAACGTTTTCAGGGGTGTTGTTAAAGCTGGAAACAGGGTTCTGGACATGGATGTGATATTCCCGGCAACTTTTCCCTATGCAAGACCCATGATACTGATATACGACCCCTGGTTCATAGGAAAGCACCCGTGCATAATCCCGAGAAGGGAAGGAATAGAGGTTCACTTCAGGGACGAAGAGTGGAAGCCCTGGATGCATGCTGTCGAGCTTGTGAGCAATACCGTGGATTTTCTGGAGAGGGTTACGAGAAGGAGTGGATACATATGTCCGCCGGACTTGGAGACATTCCTCAGTTTGCTCAGGAATTTAAGAAGGCGCTGAAGAACATGTTCGGCTACTTCCTGCTCTCGCTCTACCTCGCACCGCTTGCAGCCGGCGCTGCTGCAGCAAGGTTACTTTCCTTCTCCTTCAGGCTTGCTGAGAGACTCATAGAGGTTAAGCTCCCCGGAACAGAACCTGAGGTCAAGGAAAGGGTATTCGGGAAGGACGAGCTGATAATACCGACCACAGTACTCTACGAGGCTTTCAGGATTCTGAGGAAGCACGGAAGGTACGGAAGAGAGTGGATAGTTGCTCTGGGTTATCAGGAGATCAATGGCATGAACATCGTCACGCACGTTCACGACACATTCTGCCCAGTTTCGCTTCCTGCGAGCGCCAGAGCTGACGAAGGGGTGATTTCAAGAATCCTTAGCTTCTACGAGAGGTGCGGGGCAAAAATAGCAGGGTTCGCGCACATACACCCATGGGACGCGAGAAGTGTATCGCCGAGCGCAATCGACATTAAAACGCATGCACTCTGGGAGGAGCTCTACGACGGAAAATTCATAGGAATAGTCTTCACGAACTCCGGGGTTTTTAGGATATTCCACGGAAGGCGCTGCAAGTTCAGGCCAGTCATTGCAGGAGATGGTGTGAGGAGGATTGAAGGTGATCTCTATGCCCTCGAAGCGTGAGCTCTTTCTGGACAGGGCGATAAGGATCCCGTGGTTCAGGGAAGAGAGGATGAGAGAACTCACGGTTACTGTGGTTGGAATAGGGAACATAGGCTCGCAGTTGGTCATCGCGCTCTGCAGCCTCGGTATTGGGGGAGCGTATCTGCTGGACAAGGATATCGTCGAGTACACAAACCTTCAGAGACAGATAGTCTACGGAAAGGAAGATATAGGCAGGCCTAAAGCTGATGCGGCTGCTGATTTCGTGAAAAAACGCTTTGAAGATCTTGACATCGATGTCAGGGGAATTGCAT
>NZ_WANY01000152.1:0-8336 GCF_015521575.1 Ferroglobus sp. | reverse complement strand
CGTCGGAATTTTTTGAGGAGGTGGACAGCATATTCACCGGACTTTGGTTTGGTAATCTCGTTTTTGCTATCATAATAGCTCTCATAAGCTTACCGTTTTTCGTAGCCTTTAACATTCCCTACACTCCCCTTCTTGTCGGATTGATGTTTTTAGCAGCCATAATACCGATTTTTGCCGAATGGATGGTTATAGCTCCTGTGGCGATATACCTGTTCACAGTTGACGTTTACTCGGCAATCTACTTCACTGTGATAGGAGTTGTTTTTCTCTACATCATCCCAGAGTTGTTTATAAGACCCCAGTTTGTGGGCTACGCCTCGAAAATTCATCCTCTCGTTTTGCTCCTATCTTTCATCGGAGGTGGATTGTTTGGGGGAATAGCGGGATTCTTCATAGCTCCAATGTTAGCGGGCATAGCAACAGCTATCTACAACCACTTCACGAAAATTTAAGAAAAATTGCGTTACTTAACTTGCTCTGGAGCAAGGATGCTCAGAATCTTTTGGTCGGTTATCACTCCCACCGGCTTTCCGTTGTCCGTGACGACTAAAATTCTCACGTCTTCGTCTCTCATTATTCTTAGCGCTTCGCTGAGCTTGATCCTTTTGTCAACCGTGACTATTTTCGGTCTCATGATTTTTTCGACCTTTTCGTTCTCTTTTCCTTCAACGAAAGCTTTGACAGCATGGTCCAACGTGAAAATCCCTACAAGCTTGTCGTTCTTCTTGACAGGCGTGCAGTATATTCCGTGCTCAGCTAACCTCTTTGCAGCGTCTTTGACTGTTTCATCAGCCTCGCTCGTTATTATTGGAGCGGACATGTGTTCTCCGACTTCATCCTTTGGAATGGCGTGGATCTTCTCTATGCTTACCACTACCGAATTTTCTGTATCGTCTCTTCCAATTACCCTCCCGTAAATCATTAGCTCGTTCACCGGTGTTGGACCAACGACTATTCTATCTCCGATGTTTATCTTCTTGACGTCTCCTATTATTCTGATTTTCGCTTGACAGACTTCTGGATGGCTTAGAGACGGTAGGTCAATCTCTTCAGCGCTTAAATCTTCCATCAGCTCATCGTTTACGATCACCGGTACTCTCACCGCCTCTTCGGGCTTCGTTATTGCCAAGAGCTCGTAGGCTTTTGCCGTTGGTCTGTATCCTCCCTTCGGTCCCGGCACTCCTTCAACAAGTCCGAGGGCTCTCAAAGCCTGCATTTGGTTTCTCACGGTTCCGGGATTCCTGTTTATAAGCTCCGCTATCTCCTCTCCTTTTACTGATCCACCGCCCTTCTTTTTGTAGAGCGTTACAAGCGCATAGAGAATGTCTTTTTGAATTTGTGTGAGTTCCATTATTTTTCCCTCCTTTTTTAAACGGAAATAGAATTTTGCCAGTATTTATATTTTTCTCACAATCCGAAAAAATTCGTATGCGTTTTAATACCAACAGCAACCTTTATATACGCTTCGCAAGAGTCACTCTAAATGATCTTTAAAGTCAGACTTATTCCGGTGAAGATGAACGAATTCTACGGATTTGCCAATGAAGAAGATTTAAAGGAGATAGGGATAATTCACGGAGATAGGTTGAAACTCGTAAAAGGAAGCAGATCGATAACGATTTTCCCTCAGCCCTCTCAGATAGTGGCGAGGGGAGAGATAGGTATTCCGATAAATATTGCTGAGGAGCTTAAAGTTGAGGATGGGGAGGAAATCAAAGCTTTCCCGATCTCCCGCCCGAAAAGTGTTGAGTACATAAGGAAAAAGCTTTCCGGAAAGAAGCTTTCGAAGGACGAGATTTACGAAATAATCGAAGATATCGTGAACAACAGCTTAAGCGAGGTAGAGCTTACGGCATTTGTCATCTCAAATTACCTCGTAGGCATGGATTTCGACGAGATCGAGTGGATGACGAGGGCTATGATAGAGACTGGAGAGACTATAAGCTTCGAGAAAGGAATAGTTGTAGATAAGCATAGCATAGGCGGAGTTCCCGGCAACAAGATTAGCCTCATCATAGTTCCAACGGTAGCCTCTGCCGGCTTGTTAATTCCAAAAACCGCGAGTAGAGCAATAACTTCCGCAAGCGGTACTGCGGATACCATGGAAGTTTTAGCGAACGTAAATCTGAGCGTTGAGGAGATAAAGGAAATAACGGAAAGAGTTGGAGGGGTTATAGCTTGGGGTGGTGCTACCAACATAGCTCCGGCTGATGATAAGATAATCAGGGTGGAGTACCCTCTCTCGTTGGATCCGAAACCTCAGCTTTTGGCAAGCGTCATGGCTAAGAAAGGAGCTGTCGGAGCGAGACACGTGGTTATAGACATCCCAGTAGGTGAAGGAGCGAAGATATCGGATATGAAGAGGGGAAGGGAACTTTCGAGCGACTTCGTTGAGCTTGGAAGGAGACTCGGACTAAACGTGACTTGTGCAATAACTTACGGAGGACAGCCAATCGGAAGAGCCGTAGGGCCGGCTTTGGAGGCTAAGGAGGCTTTAAAAGCTATGGAAGAAAGAAAAGGCTCTTCGAGTCTCCTTGAAAAATCCTTTGGAATAGCGGGAATTCTCTTCGAAATGGCTGGAATAGCTATGAACGGTTACGAGTACGCTAAAGAGCTTTTCATGAAGGGCAAGACTCACGAGAAGTTCTTGGAAATAGTAGAAGCTCAGGGAGGGGAAATAAGGAAGTCGGAGGAGATAATGGTCGGAGAAAATACGCACACATTCACTGCCGCTTTCGAAGGGGCTGTTGTGGCTGTTAGAAATAAAGCGATAGTCAAAATAGCAAGATCAGCCGGAGCTCCGAAGGATAAGGGTGCTGGAATTGTCGTTCACAAGAAGAAGGGAGAAGTCGTCAAAAAAGGGGATCCTCTATTCACGATTTACGCTGAAAAGGACTGGAAGCTTCAAAATGCTGTAGAAACTGCGAGGGGTGATTTTCCGATTATAGTTTCTGGGATGATCCTCGATAGGTATCCTTCCTTCAAGGTGATGTAGTATGGAAGTTTTGGAAGGTTTGAAGGATGTTGTGGTTTGCGAGAGCGAGATAAGCAGGATAGTCATCGAGAATGGGGAAGCTGTTCTTGAATACAGGGGGTACAACATTCACGATTTGGCGAAACACTCCACCTACGAGGAAGTGGCGTACTTACTCCTTTACGGGGAGTTACCTTCAAAGAGCGAACTGGAGCTGTTTAGCGAAGAGCTAAAAGAAAGAAGGGAGCTTCCTCCGCAGGTTATTGGTTTGCTTTCGAGCCTTTCCCCCTTCAGCCACCCCATGGTAGCTTTGAGAACTTCGGTCAGTTATCTTGGCACTCTGGACAAGTACATACATCACATAGACGAGGAAAAAAGTTTGGAGAAAGCTAAGAATTTAATAGCGAAGCTTCCGACGATTGTTGCATACTTCCACAGGATAAGGACTGGACAAAAGCTCATTCATCCTAACGACGAGCTCGATCATGCGGAAAACTTCCTCTATATGCTCCACGGAGAGATTCCGAATGAAGTTGAATCGCGAGCGTTGGATGTTGATTTGATACTTCACGCGGACCACGAACTCAACGCTTCAACTTTCGCAGCGAGAGTTGCAGCTTCCACCCTCGCTGACATGTACGCTTGCGTTGTTGCTGCGACGGGCACTTTAATGGGTCCGCTCCACGGCGGAGCGAGTCAGAAAGTTATGGAAATGTTGAGGGAAGTGGCTGTGCCTTGGAGGGCTGAAAGTTACGTCAAAGAGAAGCTTGAAAGGGGAGAGAGGATAATGGGCTTTGGACACAGGGTTTACAAGAAGGTCATAGACCCGAGGACGATAGAGCTGAAAACTCTTGCGAAGAAGCTCGCTGAACTTAAAGATCCGAGGTGGTACAAGATAAGTGAGGCTATAGAGGAGGCTGTCAGAAAGTATAAGGGGCTGCTGCCGAACGTTGATTTTTATTCAGCCAGCGTTTACGCAAATCTCGGAATTCCGGACGACATGTTCATCTGCATTTTTGCTCTGGGAAGAATAGCGGGGTGGACGGCACACATAATAGAGCAGTACAAGGACAACACCCTCATAAGACCGAGAGCAAAATACGTGGGACCAATTAGAAGAAAATATATACCCATTGAAGAAAGAGGATAACCTCAAAAGATCTTTTCAGGAGGTGTTCGAGTGGAGCTATCCAGCAGACTCAAGGCTCTTCCTCCTTACCTGTTTGCTGAACTGGACGAGATGAAGAGGAAGAAGGTTTTGGAGGGTGTTGACGTAATAGACTTCGGAGTTGGAGATCCCGACTTACCAACTCCACGGCACATAGTGGAGGAGATGCAGAGGGCTGTTGAGAAGGAGGAAAATCAGAAGTATCCGAGCTACGAGGGGAAACTTGAGTTTAGGGAAGCTGTAGCTGAATTCTATGGTAGGAGGAAGAAGGTGGATCTGAATCCTGAGACTCAGGTTATAGCCTTAATAGGCTCGAAAGAGGGAATAGCTCACCTCCCCTTAGCTTTCGTAAACCCCGGAGATATAGTCCTCGTTCCAGATCCGGGTTATCCCGTTTATTACTCTTCAGCTATACTGGCTGAAGGAAAGCCGTACAAAGTTCCACTCAAGGAGGAAAACGGATTTCTACCGGATTTGGAGAGCATTCCCGATGATGTTGCGAAGAAGGCGAAAATATTCTTCTTGAATTACCCCAACAACCCTACAACGGCTGTTGCGGAAATGGACTTCATAAAAGAATGCGTTGACTTCTGCATAGACAACGAGATAGTTCTCGCTCACGATGCTGCCTACAGCGAAATTGCCTTCGATTACAGACCTAAGAGCTTTTTAGAATACGAAAACTCTTTCGAATGCACGATAGAATTTGGATCGTTGAGCAAAACCTATAACATGACTGGCTGGAGAATTGGTTACGCTGTAGGGAATGAGGAAATTATTAGGGGATTGTTGAAGGTTAAGACGAACGTTGACAGCGGGGTTTTTCAAGCAGTTCAGGATGCTGCTATAGTAGCTTTGAGGGGAGATGACAGCGTTATAGAGGAGAACAACAGGGTTTACAAGGAGAGGAGAGATGTCCTCGTTGAAGGATTGAGAAAGCTCGGTTTTGAGGTGGAAAAACCGAAGGCAACGTTCTACGTTTGGATGAAGGTTGACGGTAGCAGCATAGAGTTTGCGAAGACCCTTCTTGATAAAGCCGGAGTTCTCGTAACCCCCGGAGTTGGGTTTGGGGAGCACGGCGAGGGTTACGTAAGGTTCGCTTTGACGAGAAGCGTTGAAAGAATAAAAGAAGCGTTGGAAAGGATGGAGAGTGCGCTGAATGTTTGAGAGCAAAAATGGCGTTCTTCACGTTGAAGATCTAAGCGTTATCGATTTGGTTGAACGCTTCGGGACTCCTCTCTACGTAACATCCTATGCAAAGCTTAAAGAGAATATAGAGGCTTACAAAAAAGCCTTTAGTTGGGCGAGGGTACTCTATGCGGTAAAAGCTAACAATAATTTGGCGATAATGAAGATAATCGCAAAGGAGAATTTTGGAGCAGACGTTTTTTCTCAGGGAGAGCTCTATCTGAGTCTTTTAGCGGGTTTCGATAAGAAGTTCATCCTTTTCAACGGTAATTCGAAGAGCGAAGAGGAGATAAAAGCCGGGATAGAGTCGGGAGTGAAGTTCAGCGTGGATAGCGTTGACGAGCTTTACACGATCTCCGAAATGGCGTTGGAGATGGGTGTGGAAGTTGAGATAGCTTTCAGGGTAAATCCAGACATAGATCCGAGAACTCACCCTAAGATAGCTACCGGGTTGAAAAAGTCCAAGTTTGGTATTCCCGCTGAGCAGGTTGTTGAAACTTATCGGCTCGCTTTAGAGTTGCCGAATGTAGTTCCTGTTGGAATTCACTGCCACATAGGGAGTCAGATAACCGAAATCTCTCCGTTCGTCGAAGCTGTGAATAGAATTTTCGATCTTGCAGAAAGAGTCGAGGATCTCGGAATTGATCTAAAATTCGTGGACATAGGTGGAGGTTTGGGGATAGACTACGAGAGTAAAGGAGTGCCAACTCCTGAAGATCTGGCTAACGCTCTAAAGCCGGTTTACGAGAATAGAAAGAGCAGACTCGATTCGAATCCCGAACTTTGGCTTGAGCCGGGAAGAAGCTTGGTTGGAAACACTACTATTCTCTTAACGAGAGTAAATGCCGTTAAAAGAGCCTACAAGAATTTTGTGGCGGTAGATGCTGGCTTCAACCTTCTCATCCGTCCGGCGATGTACGGGGCTTACCACAGAATAGCTGTGGCTAACAAAATGGATTGGGAAGAAGAAGAGCTTTACACGGTTGTAGGGCCAATCTGCGAAAGCGGAGATGTTCTCGGAGAAGACAGAAAGCTTCCAAAGGTTGAGAAGGGAGACATAATTGTCGTTTTCGACGCTGGAGCTTACGGATTTGTTATGAGCAGCCAGTACAACGGAAGACCGAGGTGTGCTGAAGTTTTAGTGAAGGGGAACGAAGCGTTCGTTATAAGGGAGAGGGAGAGTTTTGGAGACTTAATCGCTAAGCAGAAAATTCCCGAATTTCTTCTTTAATGCTTTTCAAAACGATGTAGGATGCGACAGTCCCGGCTAATATCGTCAAGAAAGATACTCTGAGCATGAATCTAAAGCCGTAAAGGTCGCTGAGCAAGCCTCCGAGAATCGGACCGATCATCCAGCCGACACTCCAAGTGGAGTTGTAGATTCCCATTGCCTCTCCTCTCTCGTCTTTTCTCGTCAAATCGGCTATAAGCGTTGGAGCGCTAACACCGAGGGTGCTCCAAGCCACTCCTTCGATGAGATGGATTGGATATGCGAAGATGACGTCGGAGATTAGGGAATACAGCAGCATGACAGCTGCAAAGCTTATTTGAGAGGTGAGGATGAGAGGCTTTCTTCCGTATCTGTCTGCTACTCTTCCAGAAATGTATGCCGCTAAAGCTCCGCTCATAGCTCCAAGGGTAAATAAAGAGCCCACTTGGGTTTTCGTCGCTCCAAGCTCTTCGGCTATGTAAATCGGCAGAACGGAGTACATCATGCCGGAGGCGATCATCATCGGCAGCAGCGTTATTGAGAATATCGTCGTCTTTCTCATCTTCTGCAAATCTCAACGAAGTTCTTGTAGAGTTCTACTCCGTACTCTGAGTGGTAAACTTCTGGATGCCACTGCACACCAAATATTGGCTTCTTCTTGTGTTTCATAGCCTCTATTTCGCATATCTCCGATCTTGCAAGAATTTTGAAATTCTCGGGCAACTTTTTAACCTCGTCCATGTGACTCGCCCAAACTTTTATCCTCTCGGGAAATCCTTCAAAAAGCTCGTTTCTATCCACTATTTCGACTTCCACCTCTGCGTAACCTCCAGTTTTTCCTCTTCCGACTTCTCCTCCAAAAACTTTGGCGATGAGCTGATGTCCGAGGCATATGCCGAGAATTGGTATGTCGAGCTTTTTCACGTACTCCTCGCAGTTTCCAGTCTTATCCAAGGAGGGGCCCCCTCCTAAAACAAGCCCGTCGGCGTCGATCTCTTCTACCGGAGTCGTGTTTTGAATAAGCTTGGTTTCAACTCCCAGATCCCTGAGAGTTCTGTGGATGAGGTGATTGTACTGTCCGTAGTTATAGACGACGTAAATCTTGACCATACAACGGAAGTTTCGTCGGCAGATTATAATATTTTTCTCGAAGGTCGTTCACTTTTTGTCGCAGTAAGGGGGGAGCGATAGCGTTATATTCATTCGATTTTCAAACTCTTTTGAGATGATGAATTCAGCCTTGTCTGAGCTGTGATGACGCCACTGGCTCTGATCAAACCTTTTTTATAAAACTTTGTGATGAGGTAAAACCTTATATTTGAAAGTTAACAGTGTATAACTAATGATAATGATCAATATTGTTGAAAGTGTGGTAGCGGCTTTGGGGCTTTTATCCTCTCTTCTTCTCCTTTACCTCTCGGGAACTGGGGAAGTAGAAAAGTTGAGGCTTGCCGTCCAATCTTGGATTTCGCTGAGCAAATATCTGATGATGCTCGCCTTGGTTTTCGCCTTCATTAGTGTTGTTGAATCGCTGGAGTTTCTCTCTTCCGTTTTTGGGATAGATTCTGGAAGTGTTGTAAGGTTGGCGAACATTGTAGCGGGACTTTTTGCAATTCTTTTGTTGATTGCTATAATCAGAGTCCTTGCTAACAACAAGGATGAAATTTTTGTGCTCGACAGCTCAGTTTTTTACGGAAAGTTCGGAATAACTCTGCTTTACGTGGCTGTAATTTTAATAGCTGCAGATCACGTGAAAGGTTTAGTCGGTTCGAAGTTGAAAATCTTATTCGATATTG
>NZ_WANY01000151.1:0-8534 GCF_015521575.1 Ferroglobus sp. | reverse complement strand
TATGTATGCTTATGAGGCTTTGATGACGTTCAAGATCGACAAGAAAATTTAAGCTATTTTTCCGCTGTATTAAACTTTGCAATAGCTTGGACGGTGGTAGTTGTATGAACATTGAGGAAATAAAGAGAAAAGTAGTTCCTATACTGCGAAAATACGGTGTCAGAAGAGCATCTATTTTCGGTTCAGCAGTCAGAGGAGAGATGAGGGAAGACAGCGACATCGATATACTCGTTGAAATCGACAGAGGTATTAGTTTACTCGACTTTGTGGCTTTGAAGCTCGAACTTGAAGATGTTCTCGGCAGGAAGGTTGACTTGGTTGAATTCGATGCGATTAAGCCGAGGTTGAAGGAGAGAATACTGAAAGAGCAGGTGGTGATAATTTGAAGAAAAGGGACGTTAAGGTATTTCTTGAGGACATCTTGGAGAATATCGAGAAAATAGAGGATTACACTGCAGATATTGACGAAGAAGAGTTTTATGGAAATTCTCCTGTTCAGGATGCCGTTTTGAGGAGGCTTGAGATAATTGGAGAGGCTGTGAAGAATAACCTGACGATTTTAGAGAGATGTGTCCCGATGTTCCTCGGAGGCAGATTGCTGGTATGAGAGACGTTCCCATTCACGCTTGTTTCGGTGTAAACCTCAGGAAGTTTGGAAAGTTGTTAAAGAGGACGGTACCAGAATTAAAGCTTAAGATTTTGAAGATTTTAGAGGGGCAGGTGATTAGATGGTAAAGCCGAAGGAGTTCCCGATAAAAAGTATGGAACAGAAGCTCTGTGGTTAAGAGAAAGAGATATCTGCCTCCTCGATTCTCACGAAGGGAAGTTTGAGGAGTTGAGAAATGCAAAGGAGCTCGTTGACGTTCCCACAAAGTCCTGTTGCTCTGGGAGAAAGAGAGAATGGACGAGATAATCGAAACTCTTCAAAAGACTGGCTTAGAGAAAGCCTACCTAACGACGGCAAGGAAAAAACTACTCAATGGATTTTTGACTGGCAAAAATAGGCTTGTAAGTGAAGCAATGAGCAAAGATGCCAAGCTTACAGACTTCTTTGAATGACGTCAAAAAAGATTTAAGTTTTTTAGATGCGAAAAAACAGATGATATGTTAGCCTTAGAGGACATTCTGAAAAAATTAGAAGAGAATCGAGAAGAAATTAAAAGATTTGGCGTTAAAAGGATAGGTCTGTTTGGCTCTTACGTGAGAGGAGAGCAGAGAGAAGATAGTGATGTAGATGTAGTTGTAGAATTTGAGGAAGGTCGGGCAACCCTTGAGAATTTTCTGAATCTGGTGGAATATTTAGAAAAACTACTCGGTAAAAGGGTAGATTTGATTACTAAGGAGGGTATAAGAAGCATAAGGATACATAGTATTCGAAAGGAGATCGAGGAGAGCGTTTTATATGTTCCGTAGAGGCGATAAAGAGTTCTTGCTTGACATACTTGAGGCTTGTAACAGAATTCTCGCCTATACGGAAGGCTTGACATACGATGAATTTTTAGAGGACATAAAAACTCAAGATGCGGTGCTGCGAAACATCGAAATCATAGGTGAAGCCGTAAAAAACATCTCGGATGAACTAAAAAGTAAGCACGGCGAAATAGAGTGGAGAAAGATAGCAGGAATGAGGGATAGACTCATACATTTCTATTTCGGAGTTAACTTAGACATCGTCTGGGATGTAGTCAGAAACAAAGTGCCCGAATTAAAGGAGAAGATTTTGAAGTTGTTGTCGGAATTGGATTGTCAAGATACTACCTCTGCATTATAGACGGCAACGAAACTCTTCAGCCAGTTCTGAACTGAATCGAAGAAACTGTTAAAGGAAACATGTTCCAGAACATCTTTGTCCTTCATTTAAGCGGAAAAACTTCAACTGCATTTTGCTTACCAAACTCTCATATTTATAACCCGATCTCAACAGTTTCAGGCTCATTTTCGCAGTAATTAAAAAGTTCCTTATGTAAAGACCTAGCTGTCAAGTAGTTTCTCGCTGTGCAACTCCCGTCAAAATCAATTCGTTTTTCTTTAACATCCACTACCGATGATTTTTATTTCCAGTAGGCAGCTCTTTTTATAACAAGGCATCTAAAAGTGAAAGCAAATTCCGACACGCTTTTATCCGAATAATAAATAGTGAAAGTTAATGTTGGAGAAAATGTTCTACCCTGAAGCTGTAGCCGTAATCGGAGCTTCGGCAGATCCAAGAAAGCTTGGGCATGTTGTTTTGAAGAACATAGTCGAAGGGGGCTTTAAGGGGAAAATTTATCCGATAAATCCGAAAGGGGGAGAGATACTCGGGTTGAAAGTCTACAAGAGCGTTTTGGAAGTTCCGGATGAAATCGATCTTGCTGTGATAATCGTTCCAGCAAAGTTCGTGCCCGATGTTATGGAAGACCTCGGCAAGAAGGGGGTAAAAAACGCTGTGATAATCACCGGAGGTTTCAGAGAGGCTGGTAATGAAGAGCTCGAAGAAAAAGTCGTTGAGATCGCAAGAAAGTACGGAATAAGGATTGTAGGACCGAATTGCCAGGGGATAAACAACACCCACCACAACTTCTGCGCTTCGTGGCCGCTGATAACCATGAAGGGGAAAATAGCTATCGCATCTCAAAGTGGAACAGTAGCGGCAGCAATGGCTGAGTGGAGTCAGAGGGATGGAATAGGGTTCTCCACCTTCGTGAGCTTGGGGAACAAAGCCGACGTGGATGAAGTGGACATAATCAATTTCTTCTCTAAAGATGAGAACACTGAAGTCATAGCTCTCTACATAGAAGGAGTCAGGGACGGAAGGAAGTTTATGGAAGCAGCAAAGAAATGCAAGAAGCCCATAGTCGTTTTAAAGCCCGGTGTGACTGAGAGGGGAGCTAAAGCCGTACAAAGTCACACTAAGTCAATGGCTGGAAGAAATGAAGTTTTCGATGCTGCATGCAAGCAAAGCGGGGTGGTAAGAGCTGAAAACCTTGAAGAACTTTACGACTTTGCAAAAGCTTTCGCTTATTTGAAACCTTTTAAAGGTGACAGAATTCTCATCGTAACGAGCTCAGGTGGCTCGGGAATTTTAGCGGTAGATGTTTTGGAGAGCAACGGCGTGAAAGTTTTCGAGGCAGACGAAGAAATTAAGTCGAGGTTGAAGGATATAGTTCCTCCCCACGGAATTCTCGACAACCCCATAGACCTGACTGGAGATGCTACTGCTGAAATGTACTTGGAGGTTGCTAAGGCAACTCACGATCTCGTGGATGCTTTCCTCCTAATCTTCGGCGATCCAATAGAGAATGCCGCCGATGCTACCGCTGAGATCGTGAAGCTCGGAAAAACCGTTGTGGTGGCATTTTTAGGTGGAGGAGATGTAGAAAGAAGAGAAGTTGAGAAGATGCACTCCTACGGAATTCCAGTTTTTCCAACTCCTGAGAGGGCTGCTAAGGTTTTAGTCGCTTTGAGGAGGTGGTCGGATGCATGAAATTATAAAGAGAGCTCTGAAAGAGAAAAGATATCCCACCGAGCCTGAGTGTAGAAAAATGCTTGAAGACTACAATATCCCCGTTCTCGATTACAGAGTTGCCAAAAGCGAAGAAGAAGCTGTAGAAGCTGCGGAAGAGCTTGGATACCCGGTGGTTATGAAAATCGTGTCTTCGAAGGGAGTTCACAAAAGCGATATAGGCGGAGTCGTGCTTGATATAAAGAGCAAAGATGAGCTTATGAATGCTTTTAAAAAGCTAACATCCCTCTCCTCCGAAGGAGTTTTGATTTCTCCGATGGTGAGGGGAATAGAACTTTTCGTTGGAGCTTTTCAAGACGAACAATTCGGCGGAGTTGTCGCCTTTGGAACTGGAGGAAAGTTCGTGGAAGTTTACAAAGACGTTTCTTACAGAATAACTCCGATAGATAAAGAGGAGGCTCTAAGGATGATAAAGGAGACGAAAGTTTACAGAATTCTATCGGGATACCGAGATGAGAAGCCGAGGGATATCGAAAAGATTGCAGAGCTTCTCGTAAATCTGTCGAGGCTCGTGGAGGAAAATCCGGAAATAAAAGAAATAGATCTGAATCCAACTTTTTCTCTACCCGAGGGAGTTTTTGTGGCTGACGCAAGGTTCATTTTATAATTTTTAATTCCACCCCCTGAACTCGTAGTATTCCTTCAGCTGAAGCTCGATGTCCGGCACATGCCCTTCACTCCCGCCTTCAACTGGCTGAAGGATTATCTTCGGCAGTTTGTCGTACTCCTTCCCTCTCCCAGCCAGTTCGTTGAACTCCCTCTTTTTGAGGAACGTCTTCTCTCCTATTTCGTATATTCTCTCAACAGAGTAATCAAGCCCCGTTGCCGAAGTCAGAAGAGCTGAAATCTGTTTGGGTTTAGCCGGAACGAAGACGCACATCACCAGCGAGTTAAAAATCTCAGCATAGTTTTGCATCTTAGCCGTTATTACTCCCTTCCCTTTGCTTTCGAATCTATCCTCGCTGACTATTCCGTACTCCTTGATCTTCATACCCATTTCCACATTGTACATTTGATGAGGCAAATGACAAGCTCCTCTGTTATTCGTAGCGTATGCAACCGCTAAACTTGAAAAAGCCCTCGGATCGTGCATGGGAATTTCCAACCCTCTTACGTGAGCTGCAATTCCCTCCAAGCCAAGCTTCTCTTCTATCCTCATAGTTCCCTCCGCAAGTAAATCTCCTATTCCTCTTCTGTAAGCGATGTCCTCTAAAAGCTGCTTAGCCTTTTCAGCCTCTCCAAATTTAATTCCGAAGTCCTTTATTCCCTCCTCGGTGAGATACATAGCCATTCCTATCGTAACTCCGGAGGATATCGTGTCCATTCCAAGAGAGTTCGCCAAGTGGTTCATCTCTATGAGAACCTCAGCCGAGTCTATCATCAAAAGAGAGCCGTAAGAGGCGAGAGTTTCATATTCCGGTAGGTGGTACTCCTCCCCTTTGTAGTTCAAAACCTTTCCGCACTTTATTGGACAACCTAAGCATCCGTCGTGCTTTTCGAAGTACTTCTCAACGATGTAGTTGCTCGAAATTTTCTCAGCTTTTCCGAAAACCCCCTTCGTGAAATACCTCACCGGCAAATCTCCGAACATTTCGGACGATTCAACGTAGCCTCCAGTACCTACCTCTTTCAGCATTTTGCCCATGAAACTCTCTTTAAATCTGTTTAAAAGATCGTTCATAGCCTTTCTATACTCCTCTATGTTCTTCGGCTCTGGCGTGAACTTCTCTTCTTTTGCAACAGCTATCGCCTTCAGATTTTTGCTCCCCATGACGGCACCCATTCCCGTTCTTCCAGCAGCTCTCGAATTGTCAACCAAAATGCATGCGTATCTGACAAGATTTTCTCCAGCTGGACCTATTGCAGCAACGCTAACGTCTCCCTCATCCCTTCTGATCTCCTCCTGAGTGTCGTAAGTCGTCTTTCCCCAGAGAGAAGATGCATCTCTTATCTCCGCTCCAGAAGAATCCACGTAGAGATATACCGGCTTCTCACTCTTCCCTTCAATTATTATTCCATCCCATCCGGCTCTCTTCAAGTAGGTGGCAAATTTCCCTCCAGAGCTGCTTTCCCCCCAGGCGTAAGTCAGCGGAGATCTTGCTGTAAACTGGGCTCTTGAGCATGAGAATGCAGAAGCTGTCAAAGGGCCTGTCATGATTATCAGCGGATTTTCCTTGCTGAAAGGCTCAGCCTTATAGCTCTCCATTTTCAAATGCAGATTTACAGCAACTCCTCCTCCACCGATGAACTCTTCGTAGAGGCTTTTTTCAGGTTCGAAAACCTTCACTTCCTTACTTTCCAAATTCACCCTCAAGATTTTTCCCGCATACACGCTATCTCCTCCAGAAGGTTTTTCAAATCCTCCTCTTCCGGAATAAGCGGAGCTGTGACTATGCAGCTATCCTCCATTGCTTTTTTAACTATCTCATTTATTTTACCTTCGAAATCAAACTCGAAAATTTTCTTAACACCGAACCTTTCCGAAAGTCTTCTCACTTCCTTCAGGATGTCAACGCCAACGTATTTTGACAGTTCGTCCAATCTTCCAACTCCTTTCTTTTTGTAAAATTCAAGAACCGGGTGGAGGAAAGCTGCCACGCTCTCTCCGTGGGGGATGTCGAAAATCGCTCCAAACGCGTGGGATAAAGCGTGAACCAAACCCACTTGAGAGTTGCTGAAAGCCAAGCCAGCTATCGTTGCCGAAATGTGCATTTTTTCCCTCGCCTCCAAATTTCCTTCGTAGGACTTTTCAAAATTTTTGAGGATAATTTCAATAGCTTTTACGGAAAGAGCATCGCTAAAGGGGTTGCTGAAGGTAGAAAGAAAAGCTTCGATTGCATGAGATAAAGCATCAAATCCCGTGGACACTACAAGCTTCTTCGGAAGTTTCTCAACGAAAACTGGATCGACAACAGCCAAATCCGGAATGACTTTTTCGTTCGCCATTATTATTTTTCTCTTCTCCCTTTCATCCCTCAGAACGATAGCCCAAGTTACCTCGCTTCCGGTTCCGCTCGTTGTTGGAATCGCAACAAAGTAACTCCTTCCCTTAAATCCAAGCTCTTCTAAATTTGTAAAGGGCGTTATTTCTTCCGGCTCGATGTCGACTTCAGACAGGATCCTTGCAGCCTTCACAAGATCTATTACGCTTCCTCCCCCCAAAGCTACGAGAATCTCGGGCTCCTTTTCCCTAATCTTTTCACTCAACTCCACGGCTTCCTCCTTAGACGGTTCCTTTGGTTTAACGAGAATAGTCTCGCTTTTTTCAAATATTTTCGAGACGAGTTCATCGTACTTAAGCGATGAGAGAGCTTCGTCTGTGATTATTAAAGCTTTCTTTCCAGAGAAGTTCTCAAGGACTTCAAGCGAATCTCTTCCGTAGGATATCTTTGGAGAGTTGAAATTCCACATTTTTATTACCCCGGAAATTCGGTCTCGACTTTTTGAGCGATCTCGACAAGAATTTTTGCTGCCCTCGCATACCTCATAACCTTAGCCATGCTGCCCTTCAACTTGAACTTCCCCGTTACCATCCCCTTTATCGGGTCTATCTCTCCAGCGATAAGCTTCTTCCAGTTAGAATACTTCCCTCTAAATTCGAAAGCTGCAGAAATTTTCGAAGGGTCTTCCACAGCAAACCCTTTCCTTGCTTTTCCGTGATAGAGGTCGAGGTAAACGTATAGAGGTTCTTTCAAACCCTCATCCGGCTCCACAACGAACAAAAAATCTCCCTCCCAGTCTTTCGCAGCTTCCTCGTACTCCTTACTCTCGTTCAGCAGCCTCATGTATTCTTTAACCCACTCATCGGAAAAGAACCGGGGCATGTAAGTATTTAGGACTCGAACAAATTTAATTTTTAATTTTTGAGAGAGTCAGCGAAGGGCATGTTCATCACTATTCAGAACCCGTGGGCTTCATCATCCATTTAAAAGGGCGAAACTTCTGCATATAAGGGTTGTTTTAGTAAAATTTATTTACTCCCGCCTCCAACCGAGATTATGGATTTCGAGAAAATAAAAAGGTACTTCTTGATGCTCATCTTCGCCGGATTAATGCTTGCGTCCATTCAAAACGCCGCATTATGGGCTTGGGTCGTTAGCTCAAACGCAATTCCACCAACTGAAGGGATCGCATACATAGTCGCTGGACTGATTGCCGCAGTTTTCGCCGGCTACGGATTCGTTAAGGTCATGACTTCCTAATTTTCGAAATTTTTAATAAAGCTGAATCTTTTCTGTCTTTAATGACGAGATTCATTAGGGGACTAAATTCCACGATGAACGATGAATATCAGCTGAATCTTATCAACATTTTAAAGCATGCAGCCTTAAGATTCGGGAAGAGAAGAGTAGTTTCAAAAAGAGAAGAGAAAGTTGTTACAACTTATAAAGATGTTTACGAGGACGTGAAGAGGTTGGCAAGCGCATTGGAAAACCTTGGATTTTCTGCTAAAGACAGAATAGGAGTTTTAAGCTGGAACACCCTCGAATTCTACGAGCTGTTTTTCGCCATTCCTTCTTTCGGAGCCGTTCTCCTCGAACTCAACTTGAGGCTTCATCCTGAGGAGATAAGTTACGTAGCCAACCACAGCGATGCCAAGTTGATTTTCGTCGATTCTCAAGCTAAGGAAATTGCCGAAAAAATTGCTCCGAAAGTTAAAGCGAAATTCGTGGGTATTGGCTGCGAGGATTTTGATTACACCTACCAAGAGCTTCTCAAGCTTGGGGATAAGAACTACGAGTTTCCAGTTATCGACGAAAGATCAGCCTGCATTTCTTGCTACACTTCTGGAACTACTGGAAAACCGAAGGGAGTTTACTACTCCCACAGAGCCGTGTTCTTGCACACTCTTGCTGTGGCTATAAACTTCTCCCTAAGCCACAGAGATACGTATCTGCAGCTCGTTCCCATGTTTCACGCAAACTGCTGGGGGATATTCTTTTCCGCAACGCTCACCGGAGCGAAGCTCGTTTTTCCCGGAAGGTACTCGATCGAGAAAATAGGAGAAGTGGTTAATTTAATAAGAGAGGAG
>NZ_WANY01000150.1:0-8414 GCF_015521575.1 Ferroglobus sp. | reverse complement strand
GGTAGCACTCTAACGTAGTGAGCCATTATGCTCATTCTGTGCAGAGAAGGCTGACGGTTGAACAGAACTATGTCTCCATCTTTAAGCTGCCTTTCCACGATCCATCCGGGCTCAAGCTTCTCAGCTAATTCCTCTCTGTTAGCATCGATGACTCTAATTCTCCTTCCGTCCGGTCTTATGACGTAGTTCGCTTTCGGATGCTCGGTTCTCAGGATGTATTCCCTCGCCTCCTCTATATTGTTGGGAGTTACGTAAATCGGAACGGTCAGTTCTTCGGCTATAACCTTCGGAACTCCAACCTCGTTTATGCTAAGGTTTGGATCCGGGCTTATTACTGTTCTTGCGGAGAAGTTTACTCTTTTACCGCTTAGACTACCTCTGAACCTACCTTCCTTACCTTTTAACCTCTGAGCGAGGGTTTTGAGGGGTCTCCCGCTTCTGTGTCTTGCTGGAGGAATCCCGCTAACCTCGTTGTCTAAATAGGTGGTCACGTGATATTGTAAAAGCTCCCACAGATCTTCGAGAATCAACTGAGGTGCTCCAGCTTCTTTGTTTTCAAGGAATCTCTGATTGATTCTTATTATATCGACGAGTTTATGGGTTAAGTCGTCCTCGCTCCTCTGCCCGGTTTCGAGGATTATCGAAGGTCTCACCGTTACAGGGGGAACTGGCAAAACGGTCAAAACAAACCACTCCGGTCGGCAAGCTTTCGGATCTATACCAAAAGCTGGAAGATCTTCGTCGGGAATTTTTTCGAGTCTTTCTCTTACATCCTTCGGCGTGAGTTTGTGATCACCTTCGTAGTAGAACGTGGGTTTCTCGAACTTGACCTCTATCTGATCTGCTCCGCAGTGGGGGCACTTCTTCACCGCCTTCGTCACTCTGAAGACTTCCTTAACGATTTCATCGTAATTCTGCCCGAGTTCTTTGAGCTTTTCTATTTGAGCTATGTACTTGTCTCTCCTCTCATCTTTGAGCAAAATTCTTCCACACTCTCTGCAAGTTCCGTTAAGGAGTCTTGCGATGAGCTTAGCGTAGCCCACGTGGATTACTGGAGCTGCAAGCTCTATATGCCCGAAATGCCCTGGGCACTCTCCGGCTTTTCCTCCGCAAGTCCTGCACCTCAACCCCGGATCAACAACTCCGAGCCTCGGATCCATTAAGCCAGACTCTATCGGATAACCGTCATCAGAGTATGTTTCCGGGGTGAAAATTTTAGCTACGCTCATTCTCCTAATTTCCTGAGGGCTTAAGACTTCGAATTTAATTCCGGAAATTCTTTTGGGTGTCACAAAAACTCACCTCACGCCTTATCTCCGAGAATTAACCTCGGAGCGATAAGCATAGACTTGAGCTCGTCAAGCAGGAGCTTGAAAGCGTAACTCATCTCTATCTTGTGCACATTACTCTCATCGTCGCACACCTTGCAATAGGCTGTGTTCCTCTTGTAGTCGTAAGTAGCTACATGTCCGCAGTTTCCGCAGACCCAAACTTCCACTTTGTCTGACTCTTCGAGCAGCCTGTCTTTCAAAAGCAAAGCTGCCCCATGCCCGATTAAAACGTCCCTCTCCATCTCTCCGAATCTTAATCCACCTTTTCTCGATCTTCCCTCCGTCGGCTGTCTTGTGAGAATCTGCACGGGACCTCTGCTTCTTGCGTGTATCTTGCTTGAGACCATGTGGTACAACTTCTCGTAGTAAATCACTCCGACGAATATCTCAGCTACGAACTTCTTTCCGGTAATCCCATCGTACATGACTTCTTTTCCTGTGTACGAGAATCCATATCTCTTCAAAGCTTCTCTCAGGTCTTCTTCTTTCTCTCCGTGGAATATTGTTCCGTCCACTCTCCTCGCCTCGATTGCTCCGATCTTTCCTCCGATCATCTCCAAAACGTGACCGACGGTCATTCTTGATGGAATTGCGTGGGGATTGATTATCATATCCGGAACTATTCCGCTTTCTGTGAAGGGCATGTCCTCTTCGGGAACTATCAGCCCGATAACTCCCTTCTGTCCGTGTCTCGAAGCGAATTTGTCTCCAAGTTCTGGAATTCTCTGGTCCCTCACCCTAACTTTAGCGAGTTTAGCACCGTTCTCTGAGAGGGTTAGAAAAACGGCATCGACAATTCCGCTTTCGTTGCTTCTCATCGTAACCGAAGTTTCTCTTCTCTTCTGCGGGGTTACTTCGAGCCTTGTAGGCTCCTCAAGAAATCTTGGTGGAGACGTCTTACCTATAAGAACGTCGTCCGGACCAACTTCAGTTTCCGGAACAACCAACCCATCTTCATCAAGGTGAATGTAGGCTTCAGCTCCCCTGTAACCATTCACGTCAGAAGGAGGTATCTCGAACTTATCCTCCTGTCCACCGGGGTACCTTATCTCTTCAGCCTCGTAGGTTCTGTAGAAGTGGGATCTTCCGAGTCCCCTTTCTATGCTCGCTTTGTTGAAAATGAGCGCGTCTTCTATATTGTAGCCTTCATAACTCACAACAGCAACAACGAAGTTCTGTCCGGCTGGTCTTTCATCGTACTTGATTTCAAGCTGAGTATCTGTTGTGACAATTGGAATTTGCGGATAGTGAAGGAGGTGTCCTCTCGTATCAGCCCTCAACGGAAGATTGGCGTAGGGAATACCGAGGCTCTGCTTTATCATAGCAGCTCCCATCGTGTTTCTTGGAGATGCGTTGTGCTCCGGATAGGGGATGCTGCCGGTGCAAATACCAACGATGAGCGAGGGATCGAGCTCAAGGTGGGTGTGCTCCTCAGTTAACTCCTCCTCGTTGACAGCTATGTAAGCGTTTTCTTCTTCTTCGGCATCGAGAAACTCTATCCTTCCCTGCCTTACAAGATCTTCGAAGGTTATCTCCCCTCTCTTAAGCTTTTCTATGTGTTTTTCGGTCACGAGGGGTTTTCCGTTTTTAACAACTATGAGGGGTCTTCTCGCTCTTCCAGCATCTGTATTTATCCTCACCTCGTTAGAGTCGGGGTAGTAAGCAACGTTGACCTGATTGCTTATTCTACCTTTTCTCCTCAATTCCCTAATTTGCTCTGCAAGAGCTCTTCCATCATCGACAAAACCTATCAGCGCTCCATTAACGTAAACTCTACATTTTCTCATGATCTTCACCTACCCTTAATCGGCTCGACTCCGAGGGAGTAAAGGACGTTTATAATCTCGTTTTCATCGACACCAACGCTTACCTCGGCGTACTGAGCGAAGTTCTTCACCAACCCACAGTTTGGTCCTTCTGGAGTTTCGTTCGGGCAAATTCTTCCCCACTGCGTTGGATGCAAATCTCTCGCTTCAAAATGGGGCTGCGATCTTGATAGGGGAGAAACTACCCTTCTTAAGTGGGAGAGGAGGGACATGTAGTTGTGCCTGTCTATGAGCTGGGAAACTCCGGTTCTTCCACCAACCCAGTTTCCTGTAGCCATCGGGTGCATAAGTCTGTCGGTAAGAACGTCGCTTCTCACAGCCGTGCTCATTCTCAGCTGCCTTCCCCTCACTTTAGCTCTCTCAAGCTGATACTTAACGTCTTTAATTAGCCTTAAAAACGCAACTCTGAAAATTTCCTCCATCAAATCTCCAGCAAGCTTCAACCTCTTGTTGGCGTAGTGATCTTTATCGTCTTCCATTCTGTATCCGAGATAAAGCTCGAAAACGGCTTCAGCCATTCTCGCCAAGAAGAAAGCCTTCGCTCTTCTTGCCTCCTTCTCCGTTCCTATGTGAGGTAAGAAATAATGGTCTATCACCTGCGTGGCTCTCTCTATTCTGTACTCTTTGCTCTGCCCCGGAGCGACTCTTCTTCCGATGTAATCTATGGCTTCTTCCTGAGTTTCCACTTCAGCCACTTCAACGTTTTCGAGCATGAACTTCATTATCTCTGGATCCTCGCTTACCATCTCGACTATTTCCTGATCGCTTTCCACACCGAGAGCTCTCATCATCACGACGAATTGTATCGGCTTCGGGATCTGGGGGAAAGTTACTTCGAGAATGTTGTTTCTGTTCCTTTCAACCACAACTAAGGCTCTGTAACCAGAGCGCTGACTGAAGCACTTCGCCACTTCCACAGGCTCTCCGTACTTCTCCTCTCTCTCAAGAATTATCTTGTTCGGAGCCAGATCTTCAAGAGTAACGAGGGCTCTTTCGCTCCCGTTTATTATGAAGTAGCCGCCGGGGTCAAGTGGATCTTCTCCGAATTTCGATGTGTCCTTAACTCCGTAGAGGTTGCAGATTTTCGACTTCACCATTACTGGAAGCATTCCTATCTTAACCCACTCTTCCTGCTGCGGAGCACCTTCGTCAACAACCTGACACTTCAACCAGATTGGCGATGCGTAGGTTAAATTTCTCAATCTTGCCTCTATCGGATAAAGCAAGTGCTCTGTTCCGTCGGCTTCTTTAACCTTAGGTCTATCGAGCTTAACTTCTCCGAGAATTACGTACGTGTTCTCAATGTCCAGTTCAATGATTCCTTGCTCGTCGATAACCTTTTGCAATCTCTCTTCGATAAATCTGTTAAACGAGTCAAGCTGGTGCCTCACTAACCTGTCGTGGGTAAAGTAGGCACGAGCAAGAACTCTCCTATCTAACATCCCACCACCTCAAAATTTTCCCGAATTCCGAAAAACGCTTCCGTTTTCATATAACCAGTCTGTAAACCACACTTCTTCCGGCGGTTTTACTTTCTCTAATAATTCTAACAATATCTCCCGGCTTAGCGCCGATTTCCTTAGCAATAGGATCATCTGCCCTAATTTTGGGGAGATCTTCCTTCCTAACTCCAAGTATTTTAAGGAGTTCTTCAGCCTCTTCCTTACTCAACAACTCGTGTTTCGGAACCAATATGTGATCTTGAAGCTTGAACTTCATGTCCTACCTCCTCTTCGTAAAGGGAGTGAGTAGCGGGCTCGACGGGATTTGAACCCGCGACCGACGGGTTAAAAGCCCGTCGCTCTACCTGGCTGAGCTACGAGCCCTCCTTCAGCATTTCTCACTAAACACTCTATCTGCTTTTAAGAGTTTCGCACATAATAAATATTTTACCGCCCAAAAGTATTATAAATCCGACAAGTGTTTTCGCTTTTAAGCTCCGGTGGTGTAGCCCGGCCAATCATACCGGCCTTTCGAGCCGGTGACCCGGGTTCAAATCCCGGCCGGAGCATTTTTTAATTTAAAACTTTCTCGATCGTTAAGATAATCCTTACAAATTAAACTTGTATCCGTATTTCGATTTTAACGGCTCGCTTTGATTTACACCTAAGGATCGGGAAGTTAAGAGATTTTGTGATTAAAGCTAAAATCTCGAATGGTTGTTCTCTGAAGGGGATAGCAGAGGTCAAAAAGTTCTTGTAAAAAGATATGGAGCCTTCAGAAATGATGGTCGAAGGTAACTACTTAGGGTGAAAGGGAGTTAAGGAAATATTCCTCTAAGCTCTAAAGCCTTCACAACTCTCCTCAGAGCTAAGATCATGGCGGCATCTCTCATTAAAATTTCCCCGAACTCGTTTTTCGTCTTAACGACATCTTCAAAAGCTCTGACCATGATTCTCTCAAGCTCGGAATTTACTCTCTCTTCGTCCCAGAAATATCTTTCGAGATCTTGAACCCATTCAAAGTAGCTTACAACGACACCTCCAGCGTTGGCAAGTATGTCCGGCACGACGAGTTCGCACTTCTTGTCTAAATATTCTTCAGCCTCTGGAGTTACTGGACCATTTGCCGCTTCGACGATTATTCTTGCTTTGACATCCCTAACGTTGTCCTTCGTTATGACGTTCTCGATGGCTGCCGGAATTAAAATGTCTACATCCAAGCTCAAAAGCTCCTCGTTTGTTATGTTTTCCGCGAAATTCAGAACGCTTCCAGATCTTTTTTTATGTTCGAAAAGAGCTTCGATATCCAAACCTTCCCAGTTTAAAACTCCCCCTTTTGAGTCGCTCACAGCCACAATTTTCGCTCCCATCTCCGAAAGAGTTTTGGCAGCATAGTATCCTACGTTTCCAAAACCTTGAATTGCGACGGTCAGGTTTTTTAGTTCTTCTCCAAGAAGCTTGGCAACTTCCCTCGTTATTATCGCCACCCCTCTTCCGGTGGCTGATTTTCTTCCAAGGGATCCGCCCAATTCGACCGGCTTACCAGTTACAATGCCGGGGACAGCGTATCCCCTATAAACGCTGTATGTGTCCATGATCCAAGCCATCACCCTCTCGTCGGTGTATAAATCCGGAGCTGGAATATCCCGTTCGGGACCTATTATCGGGAGTATCGCTGCGGTGTACCTTCTCGTTAACCTCTCCAGTTCGCTTTCGCTCAGCTTTTTTGGATCGACTCTTACTCCTCCCTTTCCCCCGCCGAAAGGTATGTTCACCACAGCGCATTTCCAAGTCATCCACATAGCCAAAGCAACGACTTCGTCTCTATTCACGTTCGGATGATACCTTATCCCTCCCTTGTATGGCCCCCTAATTCCGCAGTGCTGTGCTCTATAGCCGGTGAATACTTCAATTCTTCCGTCATCCATTTTTACCGGGATTTTTACTTCTATTACCCTATCGGGAACTTTCAGGTACTCTACAATGTCTTCTCTTAAATTTATCATCTCTGCCGCTCTCTCAAGCTGAATGCAAGCCATTTCGTAGGGATTCATTCCTCCACCTCCAGAAATCCGTACTCCTTCCCAATTTCCAACCAAGCCCAAGCCCAGATGACGCATTCAAAAGCTCTAATTAAATCGTTCTTTCTCAAAAAATATTCGGAGTCGGATATGTACGCTCTGATGTTTCTCTCAAAATTCTCAAATCCGTTTTTAGCTTTGAACTTCTTCCTCTTTATCCTCTCCAGCCACTTGATCGTTTCTTCCTTAAGCTCCCTTTCCACCAACCTTTATCACCTTCAGCTTCAACCCCTCTCTCCCAACAACCTCCACTTCATCTCCCACTTCAAGCTTTTCGTCGCAAACCACTTCCCAAATTTCCCCTCTGATTTTGGCAAAAGTCTTATTATTCACGCTTATAACCTCCCCTCTTTTCCCGATTATCGCCTCTCCACCAACTTTTCTCCTTTCTTTTCTCAGCTGGGAAATTTTCACTATTGCGAAGGTCATTATTAAAGCAGTTCCTATCGCAACGCCGAACACGAAGTTTCTTGCTTCGCTGTAGAACTTTTCTGGAAGCATCGGTTCGTTTATCAGCATGAGCATTCCGAGAACGAAGCAGAAAATTGATGCTGCAGCAAGAAATCCGTAAGTTGGAGTCATAAGTTCGGCTATCAGGAAAATTATGGCTAAGAGAATGAGCAAAGCGCCAAGGTAATTAATCTGCATTACCCCAAGCCCGGCTAAGGCGAGGATTAGGAAAATAGCACCAAGAGTTTCCGGGATGTATCCGGGGGAAGTTAATCCGAAAATGAGGAGGTAAATTCCGAGGATTAGGAGTATCGAAGCTATTTCCGGGCTTGTGAGAAATTCGTAAATTGCTCCTCTCAAATCGTTTTTAACGTAGATAATCTCTGGTTTCTCTAAATTTAGTCTAACTTTTTTGCCGTTTACATTAACTTCCCATCCGTTTATCTTTTCAAAAAGCTCCTCCTTCGAGTTAGCGATGACGTCAATAACATTGTACTTCAAAGCTTCTTTCGCAGACAAGCTGTAGGCTTCCGTTACGAATTTTTCGATTGCCGTTACATTTCTGCCCCTCTTCTCTGCTATGCTTTTCACGTAACTTGCCAAGTATTTTACAGCCTTTTCCTCGACTTTTGTTCCTTCAACTCCAACGGCTATTGGCGTTGCAGCTCCTACGGAAGTTCCTTCGCTCATCGCAGCTACGTGTCCGGCTATGAGTATAATCGAACCGGCTGAGGCTGAAAAAGCCCCGGGAGGGTAAACGTAGGTTATTACGGGAATTCTGCTGGACAAGATCATCGAAACTATTTTTTCGGTCGACTTAACCAATCCCCCCGGCGTGTCGAGGGTTATTAGAATAGCTTCAGCGTTTTCTTCTTCAGCTATCTTAAACGCCCTCTCAAGCTTTATTACGGTTCCTTCGTTAATAGCCCCTTCTATATTCACCTCCACTACCTTCGAAGCTTCCGCTTTTGCGATTAAAAGGAGGAGCAATAGCGGGAGGAGCATTCTCATCAAAAAATACTGGCATTTTTAGCGTTAAAAATGTGTCGAATCGTTTTCTTTAAAAATCAAAACGTATCAGTTTTCTTTGGTGGAAAGTGTAGAGATTTTACTGGGAGATCCGAGAAAGTCTATTCCAAAGCTCTCGTTTCCGATAATAATAAGTAACCTCGCCTTTACTCTTTACAACTTCGCCGATGGAATCTGGGTCGCCGGGTTGGGTGCCGATGCTCTTTCGGCTATCGGTATTTTCTTTCCGATTTTCATGATCTTTCTCGCCTTGTC
>NZ_WANY01000149.1:0-4839 GCF_015521575.1 Ferroglobus sp. | reverse complement strand
TCTGCAGAGGTAAATTCCATACTTTCTAACGATTCCGGCTTTTCTTCCACATCTCCTGCAGGGATTTGCTGCTCTTCCGAACTTTTTCTTTCTCTCTTTAGCCATATCACTCCACCTCCACTCCGAGGGATTTGAGAAATTCTATAGTGTCTTCTTTAGTCACCCTATGCTTTCTACCAACCTTTGATCTGCATCTCCTCCTCTCCTCTACTCTATATCCTCTCCTCTTCAGCACGCAGCTAACCTGAAGACCGAAAATACCCATATCGGGATCGTATTCAACGCCGGGGATGTCTATATGCTCCTGAATTCCGAAGGAGAACTCACCCTCCCCTATCTGCCTTGAGCTTAACCTGTTCTCCTTAACAACCAATGCCTTTTTGAGAAATTCCAGCGCCTTCTCTCCCCTCAGCGTAACTTTCGCTCCTATCGGCTCGCCCTTTCTAATTCCGAAGTTCTTTATCGTCTTTTTAGCGTAAGTTGATGTTGGCTTTTGTCCGGTAAGCTCTTCAAGCAGCTTTAAAGCTTTCTTTTGCCTCTCTCCGCTCTCTCCAACCCCGATGTTGATCACGACTTTGTCGATGAGCACTTCTCTCATTGGGTTCACTCATCACACCCCCAGCTGAATAACCGGCTTCGTCTCACCCTTCTTCCCTATCACGAAGACGTAATCTTCAATTGTCGTGAACTCGTTACCTTCCACTTCTATCGTCACGAGATTTGGAGAGGAGCTTCTGACGATTTTGTACTCCTTCAGAATTCCAATTTCTCCAGCGTGAGTGCCACCGGTGATCATAACTAACGCTCCTTCCTCGAATTTTAGGTGATCGACTATTTCCTTTTCCGGAATCTTCATGAGGATGCTGTCTTTCGTCTTGTATTCGTTGCTTGCTAAAATGTTGGTTCCGTCGAAAAGGTTGAGCTGAATTCTTCCTCCCTTAACCATCGTTTTGCCGGTAATTTTGTAGAGCTTCAAATCGGGATCAGTAATCTCGATTGGAATGTATCTACCCTTTTCATCGAAAACTATTCTGTAGTTGAGATCGAGCTTCGGAACGCTAACAACGTCGAACAATCCAACTGGAAACTTGTAGTCCTTTCTTGGAACACCGTCAACGAGAATCTCACCGGCGGCGATAATTCTTCTTGCCTCTCTTGCCGTATCCGCAAGCTGCAAGTAGTCTCTAACTATAACGAGGAGAGGAACTGCCTCTTTGTTATGCGGTCCCGGAGAGGGTTTAACTATCCACTTGCTGACTTTTCTTGGGACTTTTATCGTCTTGGGAGCGGAAAGTCTCTTTTGGTGCATGAGCATCACCTCTCAAGTATTTTCTTTCTAACTTCATCTACTTCTCCAAGCTCGACTATCATGACGTTTGACGGATGAATCGGGACGAGAACTTCAGTTCCGTCAGCTTTTTTATTCGTCACGCCTTCAACGTAAATCCTAACCCTTTTCATGTCCACTTCGACAACTTTTCCTGTGTGCCCTTTGAAATCTCCTCTCAAAATTTTGACCTTGTCCCCCTTTCTAACTCTTATTGCTCTCTTTCCGTACTTCTCTCTAAGTTCTTTCGAAAGGGTGGCGTGAAGAAGCCTGTGCTTCTCGTGAAGCTTCGCTAACTTGAAAAGCCATCTTCTCTGCTTTCTTGGCTGCTTAGACTTCGGAACTGGCATATAAACACCTCACACGATTATGGAAGCTATAGTACCAATCTTCGGGAACCTTTCAGCAGCCTCTCTTGCCACAGGTCCTCTAATTTCGCTCCCCTTCGGGTTTCCGTCAGCATCTGTAATCACGGCGGCGTTATCTTCAAACTTAACTCTCGTGCCGTCGGGTCTTCTATACTCCTTCCTCTGCCTTACTATCACAGCGTAGTGAACCTGTTTTCTTATATCCGGCGTCCCCTTCTTTACGCTAACGACAACGATATCTCCTACTCCCGCAGCGGGATACCTTCTCCTTACTCCCTTGTAGCCTTTCACGGCTATTATCTCAAGCTCCCTCGCTCCGGTGTTGTCAGCACAGATCAGTCTTGCACCGGTGGGCAAAGCTCTTGGCACTACAGCCTTCTTCGCCTTCATCTCTTCACCTCCACTATAACGAAGCTCTTAGTCTTGCTGATCGGTCTGCATTCAGCTATCGTTACGATGTC
The DNA here is from genome assembly GCF_015521575.1 of Ferroglobus sp. Taxonomy (NCBI): domain Archaea; kingdom Methanobacteriati; phylum Methanobacteriota; class Archaeoglobi; order Archaeoglobales; family Archaeoglobaceae; genus Ferroglobus; species Ferroglobus sp. The sequence goes on along the minus strand of NZ_WANY01000149.1, from coordinate 2,683 downwards.
TCCCGGCTTGGCGTCTATGCATGGCGGATTGTGAGCGTGAAGCTTGCTCCTCTTCTTCATATACCTCTCGTACTTGGGCACGTATTTTATCAGCTCCCTTTCGATTACTGCCGTCTTCATGTAACTCTTCACGACCCTTCCGGTAAGTATCTGACCTCTCACCGATAGATTACCGTGAAACGGACAGTTTTTATCGTCGCATTCCTTCTCCGGAGCTTTAACGTTCAAACCTATATCCCTCACCATACTACCTTCCTCCTTTTTAGCATGATTATTCCTCTCATTATCCTCTCTTCGGGTCTGAAATTGATCAGATCACCTTTCACCTTATAAACCTTATCCGCATAAACCTTGAACCACCTTCCTTTCTTGATTATCGTTTTAATTCCTTTTTCCGTTCTGATTTTCAAAGTGTTCATCGTCTCGTCAACAACTTCCCCTTTAATTCCCACTTCGCACGGATTCGGACTTTCAATCACTTCCACTTTCATCCCTATCCAATCCCTCGCCAACACTTCTACACCCTGTAACCTTCTTCTCTTAACGCCAGCTTTAGCCTTGCTATGTCCTTTTTTACAGCCCTTATCTGCATTGGGTTCTCCAGAGATCCTCCGCTCCTCACCAGTGTTCTTAATCTTATCAGCTCCCTCTCCAGCTCCTCCAATTTTTTTAGTTTCTCTTCTCTACTCATTTGTCTGATCTCCTCCATCCTCACTGCCCTCACCTCCAGCCTCTGTCTTTGTCTCCTCTTTCAGCTGCTCTACCGGCACATCTTTGACGACGAATTCATCCGGCAGTTCTGCATCGGGCGGAATAATCCTAACTCTCACCCCGTAGACACCAAGCTTCTTTATCGCTATGTCGAACCCCTCCCTCACGCAGGTTATCGCCGGATCGCCTGTGTGGATTATCGTTCCGGCGACGAACTTTTCTGTCCTCGCCCTCTCGCTCGTTAGCTTCCCGCTTATCTCTATTTCGCAACCTTTAGCTCCGGCTTCCATTATTCTGTAGAGGAATCTGTATCCTGCCTTTCTGAAGTACCAACCTCTTTCTAAGGCTCTTGCTAAGAGAGAAGCCATTAGCTGGGCGTTAAATTCCGGCTTTTCTATTTCATCAACGCTTATCTGCGGATTGTCCAAGCCGAACTCCTTTAACTTTTCAGTTAACGCTTTTATCCTTCTTCCACCCCTTCCAATCACGAGTCCCGGTCTTTCGACGAAGAGTGTGACTTGCGTTCCGAGAGGAGTTCTGACTATATCCAATCCACCAAATCCAGCGTTTCTAACCTCTTCCACTATCCACTCCTTAACCATGAGCTTTTTCACTTTATCCTCTATGAACTTCCTCTCTACCGCCATCACCTCACCTCTGCCACGAACTCTACTGTGGTGAGAACTTTAAACCAAGGTGTGGCTCTTCCAAAAGCTCTTGGCGTGTACTTCTTCAGAACCCTTCCCTTTTTAGCCTGAGCGTGAGTTATCACGAGTTTATCGACATCAAGCCCCTTGTATTCTGCGTTAGCCTTCAAATTCTTCAGAACTTTTAGTATATGCTTCGCAGCCTTAACCGGATACCTTCCGGCATACCACTTCTGCAAACCTCTCCTGTGAGCTACTTTTTTCTTGTACTTCCTGAAAGGAACAGCTCTCTTCATCTCTATGACTTCTTCAAGGTATTTTATAGCCTCGTCTATCTTCTTCCCCTTCAACTCTCTGCAAATCTCAACAGCATGCTTAAAGCTGATGTCCATCTCGTAACCCATTGCTTTAGCGGAATTCAGCTCATCCTTCGGCTCGTAAGCGTATTTTACCCTCGCCATAAGTCATCACTTCAGCGGCACGTATTTACTGCTTCTCGTAGCTCCAACTCCTGGCCCAGAGTGCTTCTCGAACTTTCTCGTCTGAGCAAACTCTCCAAGTCTATGACCGATCATCTCCGGTTTTATCTCGACTCTAACGAACTCCTTACCGTTGTGCACGTAAACGACTTTTCCAACCATCTCTGGAAGAATTACCATGTCCCTGCAGTGGGTTCTCGCCTCACCCTTCTTCCTCAACTTTTTCAGGAGCTTTTCCTCCTGCTCGGTCAAACCTCTTTTAAGCTTTCTTCTCTCCCTCGCTGGAAGCAACTCGGCTATTTGCTCTAAAGTCATTTTTTGGAGTTCTTCAAGAGTGTAACCGCGATACCTGAATTCTCTTGGTCTGGTAATCTTACTCTTTAACGCCATTACTTCCTCACCCCCGTTCTTCTTGCAGCTATACTACCAACCTTCCTACCCGGAGGAGCGTTCCTACTAACAGTCTTCGGCCTACCAACATGCTGGTGCTTTCCACCTCCAAAGGGGTGGTCGACAGCGTTCATCGCCACTCCTCTAACACGAGGCCATTTAGCGGCTTTACTCTTCATCTTGTGGTACTTCTTTCCGGCTTTAACGAAAGGTTTATCAGTTCTTCCTCCTCCGGCTACGACTCCAATCATCGCCCTACATTTGGGATCGAGCCACTTCATCTTTCCGCTCGGCAACTGAACGAGAACTCTATCCTCCTCGTGGGCAACAACAAATCCGAAAGTACCGCTTGCTCTCGCAAATCTTCCTCCGTCGAAAGGCACGTTCTCTATATTGCAGATGGGGACACCTTCGGGAATGTTCTTAAGGTACGTTATATTTCCGGGCTTAATCTCC
>NZ_WANY01000148.1:0-8735 GCF_015521575.1 Ferroglobus sp. | reverse complement strand
GTTGGCGTGGATGTCGCTTTGTCTCCAAGAAAAGTCACCTACCTTGAAGTTATGAGGCAGCTGAGATTGATGAGAGTGGAAACTCTTGGGGATTACGAAGCGAGCATAGCAGTGCTTGAGTACGTGGCATCTAAAAAGCTCGACGGGAAAAAGATAAGGGAAATAAAGTTCCCGGAGAACACGATAGTTGGGGCGATAAAAAGGGACGGAAAAATAATCATACCAAAGGGGGATACAGAGATAAAGCTTGGGGACAGACTATACATTCTCACCTCATGGAAGAACGTTGAAAAGATAGACAAGATGCTATCATGAACAGAAAAGCTGTTTTGAACGTTCTTGGAAGGATTCTTCTTTACTTTTCCCTGGTATTCATAATTCCCATAGCTGTTGCTTTTTATTTCGGAGAGAGCATAAAGCCATTCTTAATTTCTATGGCAACATCGATTTTCCTCGGATCTCTATTTTACTTTGCTTCAAGAAAAGCTGAAATCGAAATTAGATACAAGGAAGGGTACGCAATAGTCGGGCTGGGATGGTTACTCGTTTCGATGGTAGGAGCAATTCCGTATCTTTTCGTTGGACTCGATTTCTTCGATGCATTTTTCGAAGCCATGTCCGGTTTCACAACAACTGGAGCGACCGTTTTCGATTCCGTGGAAAATCTCCCGAAATCCGTTTTAACTTGGAGGAGCTTAACTCAGTGGCTCGGTGGAATGGGGATAATAGTTCTATTCGTAGCGATACTTCCATCTTTAGCGAAAAGTGGCTACGCTCTGATGCAAGCTGAAGTTCCCGGAATAAAGCTAACAAGGCTGAAACCGAGGCTTAGAGATACTGCTATAGCCCTCTACCTGATCTATTTATTTTTCACCCTGCTTGAAGCTGCCATCTTGAAGTCTCTCGGAGTGAGTTTGTTCGATGCTATAAACCACGCTTTTACAACGTTGTCCACAGGCGGTTTCTCCACCCATACGGAAAGCATCGCTTACTACAACAATCCGGCCATAGAAGCAACGATTTTCGTTTTCATGATCATAGGCGGAACGAACTTCGCTCTTTTCTACTACATCTTCAATAGAAACTTCAAAATTCTCAAAGATGCGGAGTTTAAAGCCTATATACTGATTCTCCTAACAGCTTCGGTTATTCTGACAGTTATAAATTTCGAGGAGCTGAACCTCCAAGCTTTGAGGTACTCCTTCTTTCAAGCAGCAAGTATAATGACGACCACCGGCTACACAACCGCTGATTTCGATCAGTGGAGCGATGCGGCAAAAATTTTGCTTTTGATGCTAATGTTCATAGGCGGCTCTTCTGGCTCTACTGGAGGTGGAATAAAGGTAATAAGAATCTACCTTCTCTCTGCTTACTCCCTTCTTCAAATAATGAAGAGTGCCGAGCCGAGAACTGTTAGAGTTGTAAAGTACGGTGAAGAGGTTGTCGAAAGAGAAGCTTTTTCAGCCATAACGTCTTTCTTCTCCTTATACATAATGATCTTTGCAATCTCCTCCTTTTTGATCTCTCTATTTGGCTACGACCTCCTAACTTCAATTTCTGCAGTCGCTGCCTGTATAAACAACGTAGGACCGGGAATGGGGCTTGTGGGAGCGAGCGAAAGCTATTCAGCCTTGCACGATTATGCGAAGTTGATTCTGTCTATTAACATGTGGGTCGGAAGGCTTGAGGTTTTCACGGTCTTAGCTCTATTTATCCCTTCCTTCTGGAGAGAGAAGTGGTAGTTAGCTGATCACTATTTTCTCTACACCGTCTATCTTCAGAAACTCATCCACAAGCTTTCCCGGGATCTTAGTTTCGGTCACTATAACGAGCTTGCTTTCAATGCTCAAATCTGGATCTTCGGCAAGCATGTACCTTATGCTTATGTTTTCTCTTGCGAGAATTGAGGAAATAGCTGCCACTATCCCAACCTTTCTGCTGTCAGCATAAACCTCAAGAACGCCGAAGCCAAGAATTCTTGCTACCTCAGCTATGTTGGCAACCGGCTTTAAAGAAGAGTAGACTTTTCTCAGCTCTTCGTCACTCTCTATGTTTTGTATTGCCATAACTACCACTTTCCTATCCACTCCGAGAGCTTCGGCTATTTTTGCAGGCACAAGTTCTATGTTTCCGCAGTAAGCCTTTCCGTTTTTGACGGCTATGCCCAACCTCAGGAACTCTTTGGCAACGACTATCTGCGACGGATATTTTTCGAACTTTTCTACGAGCTTGCTCCACATTGAGATCACTCCAAGTTGTCTTCGAAATTGGAAAATCTCCTTCCGCAGTATTCACAGACCGCAAAAAGCGTACTTCTTTTAACTATTTTGAACTTCGGGGTTATCGGCTCTCTTTCAGCGTTGCTTATGCAGTTTCTGTTCGGGCATTTTAATATGCCCTCCAACCTCTCCGGAGGAGTTACCTTGAACTTTTTCACGATTTTGTAGTCTTTTATTATGTTTATCGTTGCTCCCGGAGCTATGAGTGCGATTTTATTCAACTCCTCCTCCCCAAGAAACTTCCCTTCGACTTTCACGATATCCTTCTTCCCCATCTTCTTGCTGGAAACGTTCATGGCTAATGAGACGGTCTCTTTACTTCCCTTGTCTATTCCGAGTATTTTCAAAACGAGAGGAGCTTTGCCTGCATCGATGTGATCTATCACAGTCCCTTCTCTAATCTTGCTAATTGTCAGCTGCTCCATTCTACCACCTCGCACAGGATTGCCATTCTAACCGGAACTCCGTAAAAAGCTTGTTTGTAGTAGATAGCGTGCCTTGTTCTGTCGACATCGAAAGTTATCTCATCAACCCTTGGCAGGGGATGCATAATTATCAGATCTTCCTTGGCATTTTCCAGAATTTTGGATGTTATCACGTAACTTCCAGCAACCTTCCTATATTCTTCCTCGTCTGGAAATCTTTCCTTCTGGATTCTTGTAACGTAGATTGCGTCCACTTCGGAAATAATGTCCTCAAGGGCAACCCTCTCTCCACCAACTTCCTCAACAAGCTCTTCGGGAAGCATGAGCGTGTCTGGACATACGTAGTAAATTTTCGCATTGTAAAGCTTCAAAGCTTTAACGAGAGAATGCACGGTCCTTGAATACTTTAGATCTCCTACAAGAGCAATTTTCACACCCTCAAGCCTTGCCTCCTTTCTGAGGGTGAAAAGATCCAGCAGAGTCTGAGTGGGATGCTGTCCGGCTCCATCTCCGGCGTTTATAACCGGAACGCTGCTATTTTCGGCAGCAAATTTTGCAGCTCCCTCCAAGCTGTGCCTTATAACTATAACATCCGCATAGCCGCTAATCACCCTTATTGTGTCCGCCAAATTTTCCCCTTTAGCTATGCTGCTTGCCTCTTGGGATGTTAAGTTCACCACATCTCCTCCAAGCCTCTTCATGGCAACTTCGAAGCTCATTCTTGTTCTCGTAGAGGGCTCGAAGAATAAATTCGCGAGGATCTTACCTCGCATAATTTCCATCCTTTTTTTACCCTCTGCGACGGGGATAAGATACTCCGCAAGATTCAGAATTCGTTCAATATCTGATTTTGACAAGTCTTCGATCGAAATTAGATGCTTCATCAAAAGTAATTTTATTTCGGAATTAAAAACAGTTGCGACACAAGTTGATTGCTCTAAGCATTCAAGCACTAATAAAGAAATTGCAATAAACACCGTCAAATTTTGAAGATTTTTTATTGCTCGACGCAAAATTTTTAAAGATATTTCCGATTTTGCGTTTATGAAGGCTCCGGTTAGGGTAACAATAGCCCTCGATAAAGCTACGGTGGAAATTCTGAAAAGTTTAAGGAGCGATCTCGATCAGTCCCAAAGCGAGATAATCAGAAACGCTTTGAAATTCTATTACTCTCTTCAAAATTACGATCCAGAAAAGATCAAGATTTACGTTGAGATGTTAAGCGAAGGGGAACATGTTATCCTCGATATCGATCATTGGATAGCTTTTTTGAAATTCATCGAATCGCATCCGAGGAAAGAGGAGTTCTGGGAGTTTCACAGAGAAGTGGCGAGGAGTCATGCTGATCAGTTCAAAGGTATGAGTCCCGAGGAAATTCTGAGGAGACTTGAAGCCTGCAACTTCTTCAGGTTGAATAAGATTTCCGAAAAAGAGTACACCCTAATATTCGGAAATGAAGAGACGAAATTCTTTGTGAAAACTTTTTTGGAGGAAATCTTCGGAGAAATTAACGTAAGGGTGAAGATTAGAGAAGATCTTGCGAAGCTCAGAATATCCATCGAATGAAAAACATTTATAGTATTCAGACGACCAAAACTTCCGATGAGATCCCAGAATTTGCTGTATCTCTCCCTCGCGATAGTCTTCCTCTTCTACATACTTCCGTTGCTATTTGCGTTTTTCAAGCTCGATTTAGGCAAGATCTTCGTCGAGATGGATGCAATTACGAGGGCGATATTCCTAAGCGTGACAACAGCGACCTTCTCCACATTAATTTCGCTTTTCATCGGTGTTCCTTCTGCGTATATCTTATCAAGAAGGGATTTTCCCGGAAAAAGTGTTGTCGAAACTTTTTTGGATGTCCCGGTAGTAATACCTCCAGTAGCCCTTGGTACGCTTTTTCTTGTACTTTTCTCCGAAACTCAAGTTTTTAGCGGAATTCTTTTCACGCCTTATGCAATTATCGTTGCTCAGCTTGCTGTTGTGACAGCCATAATTTTAAGGTTGATGAAGACTGTGTTCGATCAGATTGACGTTTCCTACGACTACGTTGCAAGATCCCTCGGCTACACGCCTACTGAGGTTTTCCTTAAGGTGGATCTGCCGATGGCGAAAAACGGGATAATCTCCTCAGCAATTCTTGCATGGACGAGAGCTGCTGGAGAGTTCGGGGCAACAATCGTTCTTGCCGGAGCATCTAAGAACGTTGAAACTTTACCGATATCCATATACCTCAAACTTTCAGTGGCGGATATTAGTGGAGCTTTGATTTCGGTGTTCATCCTCGTTGGGATAGGTATCGCTGCAATATCTGCGATAAAGAGGTTGGGTTGAAAATGCTGAAACTTGAAAAAATCTCGGCGAGAAAGGGGAAGTTCGAGATAAGGGATGTATCTTTTCAGTTAGATGAAGGGGAAGTTATCGCTATTATAGGACCTTCTGGAAGCGGAAAAACCACACTGATAGAAACGATAGTCGGTGTGATCCCTCCGACATCGGGAAGGATCTTCCTTAAAGAAAGAGACATCACAAATCTCCCTCCTGAGAAAAGGAGAATCGCCTATGTTCCCCAAAATCTCTGCGTTTATCCTTTCATGACGGTGGAGGAGAACATAAGGTTCGGGGGAAAAGGAATGAGTGACTACGATGTGAAAAGAATAGCCAGAATGCTGAGGATCGAGCACCTTCTTGGTAGAAAAGCCAAGTTTTTGAGTGGGGGAGAGCAGCAGAGGGTTGCTATAGCGAGAGCTTTAGCTTCCAATCCGGAGGTTATTGCATTGGACGAAGCGTTCAGAGGACTGGATATTTCGACAAAAGAAGAGATACTTTCGGAGTTTAAAGAAGTCCAGCATGCGGGGGGTTTTTCTGCCGTGCTTGTTACCCACGACTTCGAAGAGGCTTACGCTCTTGCTGATAAGGTTTGCGTTATGAATCATGGTAAGATTCTTCAAATCGGCAGCAAGGAAGAGGTTTTCTTCAATCCCGGGAACGAGTTCGTTGCCGAGTTCCTTGGCTATTCGAATTCTTTCGAGGGATATGCAAATGGAGATGCGATAGAAACTGAAATAGGAGTAATTAAAACTTTTAACGAGCATTCTGGCAAAGTGAAGCTTTTTGTTCATCCAAGGGATGTTATGGTGATAAGAGAGGGCAAGCCTTTGAGGAAAGGTATAGCTGAAAATATTTTTGAAGGAACGATCAAGGAGATTGTTGACAAACCGAACAGCTCCCTGATTATTTTCGACGTCAACGGAGCGATTATAAAAGCTGAACTTCCCAATTACGTTGTGGAAAGGTTGGGTTTGAGAGAGAAGATGAAGAAAAAAGAGACCGTTAAAATCTCCTTAAAGACGGGCAGGATAATAGTATTGCGGAGGTAGTTACGAGTTCTTCCAATTATTTCCGCCAACTTTTGCGTTGGGGGCAAGCTTTCTTAGCTTTTTCTCGCTCGTGATGAATCCGTATTTTTCGTAAATATATCTTCTTTCGTAAACGAATTCCAAAAAATCCCCGGCTTTTTCAACGTCTTCAGCGAATCTCATAATCCCGATTTCCACGCAAGCAACCCTCGGAATCTCTTCTGGATGTGGGTAAATTACTTTCAGATCGGGTGAAAAAACTTCGGCAACGTTCCAGCCTATTATCGCATCAACAACACCGGTTTTCAGGAGGGTTAGGAGGTCTGAAAAGCTTTTCGTCGTAGCAACGATGTTCTTTTTGACATCCAAACCGTTGTATTCGAACATTTCAACAGCGTAAAGTCCTATCGCCACACTTTTCGGATTCGCTATTGCAAGTCTTATGTCGTCTTTTACGAGATCTCCCAAGTGTTTTATGTTCTTGGGATTGTCCTTTCTTACGACGATCACCGGAATTATGTACGCAAGCTTTCTAACGCTTTTTTCGTAAACTGCACCTTTTTCAATCGCTAAGTCCATAAACTCGCTTGAGCCAGGAATGTAAATGTCGCCCTTCTTGCTTATAATCGCCTGACTTAGGATGTTGCCCGAACCTCCGTAAACGGCTTTCACATCTCCGCTATACTCCGATATTATTTCTTCAAGCGGTGGAATGTTCACGGATCCAGCGTAAACGATTAACGCGTTCGTTCTCAACGTAATAGCTGATACTCCGACGATGGATATTCCGGCTGCAGCTACCGTGAGTAGAAAGTCTCTTCTCTTCATGGTTGCTCCTCAAACAATTTTTCGAGCTCTTTGGCAGCTAAGTCGTATATCTTCGAGTGTTTTTTAACCCTTTCCGTGAACTCGAAAATCCACTCCTTCATTCTCTCGAAAAACTCCTGATCGTCTGTCAAAGCCAAGAATTCAAGCTCGACGCTGACGTGGTCTGGAGGCTCGCTTAGGTGGGTGTATTCCAACCCCCTACTTTCGTAAATTTCCCTAACCTCAACCGAAGCTTCGCCGTAAACGAGTCCTTCTCTGTAAAACGACTCGTAGGGAGGGCATTCGAGAGTGGGATATGAGCTTACGAAGAGTCTCGTGTATTCCGTTTGAAGTTCTTCGAGATTAATCCTTGTTAACTTTTCAACAACGTGAGCGTATTCAGGAATTTCCTCTGCAAGCTTTTTCATTTCGTTAATTGTTTCTTCGGTTGGAAAAGAAAAAATAAGGGAAAAGAGTTTGAAGATCTTTTGCCTTTTCATCCTACGCAGCCTCTGCCCTCTCTTTTACTGGCAGCGCTTTTAATAGGAACAGAAGGACGAAGGAAATTAATGCAAAGACGCCGATCGTTATCGTTATCTCTACTGGAGAGGGAACGTAGTTCCAGTAGTCCACGAAAATTGGCTCTGGGTTCATTAGACTTCCTCTTACTTCACCTACTGCAATCGGATACGACCATTCGAAACTTTCGTAGCCGAGAATTACGGCGATCCTCGTTGGGATTAGGTTGTATGCTGGGGGCATAAGCAAGTATCTGTGAGCCAAGATTCCGAGATTTATTATCACGCTTCCGGAGACCAATCCAGAAACTGAAGAGTACCTCGTTGCCAGAATGATTATACCAAGTATCAGCAGGATTATTTCCGCCGCATGGATAGCCAGGTAATCTCTGAAAACGAGTATCAGCGCATCGTGCTCTCTTCCAGCTTCCCACCACCACCTCACGAGGAAATCGTTGTAGTACATGAAGAGCAACCCGGCTGCTGATGCCGCAGATACTTTAGCGAGTAACCTGTAGGTTTGGGCGAGTTCCTCTTTGAATCCGTAAACTATCAGCGAAGCCAAAATCACCACAGCCGGACCAGCAGTTAAAGCAGCTGCTATGAACGTTGGAGCGAGCAATCCTCCGTACCACCAAGGTCTTGAAAGCTGAGTGGCTAAAACCCAAGCTGTGACTGTGTGAATGAGTATCGCAAAGGGCAATGCAATTGGTGCGAGTATTTTCGCTTGCCTTTCTGAAGCTTCTCTCAGCCTTGCAAGTTCGTCAGCCTTTATGTCTCTTTTCATTATCGTTTTTCCGAAGATCGTTATTCCCCTCTCAGCTATTCTCGGTCTTAGCTGGACGTAAGTGTAAATAGCTGAAAGAACTGCATATGTTGAAAGAACCAAAAAGTCCCACGGTAGCAGCGATTTCGGATTTGGGTAGAGTAGTATGTTGAATACCCTTTCGGGTCTTCCCAAGTCGGGTAGAACCATCAGCATTGCAGCAACAGCAAAGATAAATGCTGTTAGTGAAGCCACCGGAGCAATTGGTTTCAGCTGCTTAGCTCCGAAGATGTAGATTGCCGAGGAAACAACAAGACCACCTGCTGCTGTACCGACGTAGAAAGCCCACATCGCAATGTAAAGTCCCCAGCTAAACGGATTTCTCATGTTCGTGACTATAAGTCCCTTCTGAATCTGATAGATCCATGCGATGAAGCCAATTATTGCAAGTATTCCGAGTATGAGCATCGCGAGATTATATTTCCTCATCAAAACTCACCCCTTAACATCCTCCCTATAATCAACCTCCCCTCTCTTCGTTTTTCTGGCTGGAGGAATGTAGAAAACTTTAGGCTCAGTTC
>NZ_WANY01000147.1:0-2403 GCF_015521575.1 Ferroglobus sp. | reverse complement strand
GTCTATAACAGCTTTCATAAGCTGCTTCCCAACCCTTAGGAAATCAGCAGCCCTATTTCATCTGGAGTTAGCTTCCTTCCCACTCTTAACCTTTTCCTTTCCTCGCCAAGCTTTCTTAAAATCATCTCGCCCCCTTTTCTCATCGTAATTAACCTTCAGCATATCTCTCAGCTTTAACCGCACTTTGTTCCCGATCTCAGCCGGTATAGCAATCTGATAATTCCTCGTAATTTTGACCTTCGTAGTTGGAAGTTGCGGGGTAACTAATAAAAGAGTTGTAAAGTTGTTGTTGAGTTAGCATTTCCAGCAAAACTTAAATAACGAAATGTTCTCCGCATGAACATGAGCGAGGGAACAGTATTCGTCGGGACAAAGCCGATAATGAACTACGTTCTCGCGACATTAACGCAATTCAATGAAGGAGCGACGAAAGTCGTTATTAAGGCGAGAGGAAAGGCGATAAGCAGGGCTGTTGACGTGGCGGAGATCGTCAGAAACAGATTTTTGCCAAACGTGGACGTGACGAACATAAAAATAGACACCGAAGAGCTTGAAAGCGAGCAGGGAAGGAAAGTAAACGTCTCGACGATAGAGATCACTCTTGAGAAGAAGGAGGAGTAATTTTTTCAATTAGCTTTTCCAATTCCACCCAATCTTTATCTATCTCTTTTAAGAGCTCGTTCGTCATTTCAGCCCTTTCTGCTATAATTTCGTAAAACTTCTCTCCAAACTTCTTCAGAAGATCCTCTTTATATTCTACGAGACCCTTTATTACCGTGATGTGGTTCCTTATCTGATCTATCAGCTCGCTGTAAATTCTCACGCTTTCCAAAACCGCTTTTAGAGCCTCTTCTTTTTCTTTCTCCATTTTCAAGGCTTTTATCTTAAAGGATATGCTTTCAGTTGTCGTTAACAACAGATCGACTTCTTCATCACTTGGTTCTCTCTTGGAAAGGATGAAGAGCATGTATTTTTGATCGCCACCGAAAACCGGGAATACCATTGTTACAAAACCTTTGTCTTCAGCAAACTTGCAGCTTTTGCATGATTTGCTCTTTTCCGTATTCGCAACTACCGGCTTCCCCGTTTTTAAAACTGCCTCAACACACTTCATTCCGATTTCCTTGTAATTGGTAATCGTTATTTTTGGGAATTTCAGCTTTTCTTTATCAATTTCAGCAACAAGCAGCCTCTCATATCCGATATTTTTTACAAGAACTTTTTCGGCGAACTCAAAAATCTTTTTCACGTCTTTTTCCAATAAGATCTTTCTCTCCACCTCCAAAAGGGATTTTAAGATCCCCTGATACGTTACAAGATCGGTTATGTCATCGCATATTACAATGGCTTCCGGCTTCCCTCCAATTTCCACCGGCGCAACGAGAACTTTAAGATACCTGTTGAGATATTTTTCTTCGAATTCTATAAGGCTGTCCTCGTATATGCTCCTGTTTACAGCGGAAAAAACTCGTTCACTCAATCTTCTGACGTTCTTTCCCAATATTTTTCCGAATATTTTTTCCGCCATTGCATTTGCTTCCCTAATCGTCCCGTCTTTGTCAACCAAGATTATAGCGAGGTTGGAATTCTCAAAAATTCTCCTGTATTTCTCTTCGCTCTCTCTTAAAAGTTCTATTACTTCCTTCAGAAGGGCTTTTTCCGTAGGCATTCGACGCACCCAAGCTTTATAATAAACTTAGCTCCACCAAGCTCGCTTTCTCCAACGCTAATTTTACCACCCCACCGTTCTACAGCTCTTCTGACAACGTACAACCCCACGCCACTTCCAGCCTTCTTGCCATAACTAAAACCGTAATCGAATATCTTTTCTCTGATTTCTTTTGGAATTCCTTTTCCGTCATCCTCCACAGTTATTACAGCAAAATCGTCTTCTTTTCTTACCGAAATCCTCACCTTCTTCGCCCCTCCGTGTTTGAACGCATTTTCTATCAAATTCGATAGCACGTTGAAAATCGTGTCGTCAGCTAAGATGATTACATCCTCGGCTTTAACTTCCACGTCCTTGAAACATTCCTCAATCCTCGCTAAGACGTCCTTGAGATTTATTTCTTTGAGCTTTCCAGTTCTTATTATTTCTTCGGTCTCTTTGGCAGATTCTATGATCTCGAATCCCCTCTCTATAGATCTCTCTATGAGATCTACAGCCCTGTTCTCAACTCCAGAGTCTCTAAGCAATTCTGAGGAGAGCGAGATGGCTGAAAGCACGTTCTTTAAATCGTGTCTGAGCATTCTGTTTAGATGAGTTGTGTACTCTAAAAGCTTTTCGTTCATCTCTTCGAGCTCCTTTCTTTCGGTTATATCCACGAAGTTTCCTAATACGGCTCTCTTTCCCTTATATCTTATCGATACGACGCTTTCAAGAATCCACTTAATTTTACCGTC
>NZ_WANY01000146.1:0-3226 GCF_015521575.1 Ferroglobus sp. | reverse complement strand
GTAGAGTTCTTCCGCAGCAATTCTAATCTCAACGAGATCGTTGGGATACTGCAAAAGTTTTGATAGGAGTGTGTAGCAGTCTTTCACTTTCCTCATAGTCCTCCCCTCGGTCCGATCGATATGCCGAAACCTTTTCCTCCCTTCCTCTCCTCTGAAGATGCGACGTCGAGGTATTCCCTATGGAGAGTTGGAATGGCATACCTCTCATTGTAGCTCGCTATGGTTAGTAGGCGATACAATCTCTCAGCGCTTTCGGCATCAAGACCCGCTTTCCTCAGGCTATCTTCGTCAGGATTCTCTCCGACGTTTCTCGCTCTCATGTACTTCCTCAAAGCGACGAGTCTCTCAAGAGCTTCCGTCACCACTCTTTCATTTCCGCCGGAGAAAAGCTTGGAGAGGTATCTCACCGGAACTCTCAGCAAATCTTTATCCGGGACTTCCTCATGCTCTTCGACATCGTGTATTGCTCTGTGAACTGCTAAAACCGGAGAAAGGGGTGGAATGTAGAAAGTCATGGGCATCGTCCTGAATTCTGGGTGGAGTGGTAAAGCAAGCTCGTACTCTTTAATTAGAGCATATGCCGGTGATTTTAAAGCGGCTTCGAGCCAGCTGTCTGGAATTCCGTTTTCCTTGGCGGCTCTTCTAACCATTTCATCCCTCGGATCGAGGATGATTTTTCTTTGAGCCTCAACGAGCTCCTCATCTTTAACTTTCAGGGCGTCCTCAATTCTATCCGCATCGTATAATACGACTCCCACGTATCTAATCCTTCCAACGCAGCTATGGGCGCAAGCGTTGGCTTGAGCTGTCTCGGTTCTCGGATAACAGAATATGCACTTCTCGGACTTCCCGGTGTTCCAGTTGTAGTAGACCTTCTTGTATGGACAAGCCGTTACGCAGAATCTCCATCCTCTGCACGTATTTTGATCGACGAGAACAATTCCATCTTCCCCTCTCTTGTATATGGCTCGTTGCGGACAAGCCGCTACGCAAGCCGGATTTAAGCAGTGATTGCAAATTCTCGGTAAGTAGAACATGAAAATGCTTCCGAAATTCGTGACTATTCTCCTCTCATCCAAATTGACGTCCTCTTCAGCGTAAAGAGGTGAGCCTCCAAGGTCGTCATCCCAATTCGGACCGAACTCTATGTCAATCTTCTCCCCGGAAATCAGCGAAATAGGCTCGGCAACAGGCTGATCGCTCTCTTCCGGAGACTCATACAGCTTTGCGTAGTCGTAAGTCCAGGGGTGGTAGTAATCTTCGAGTCTGGGCATGTGGGGTTGGTAGAATATGTTGAGGAGAGTTGAAAGCTTGCTGAAAGCCCTTAGCTTTAGTTTGTTCCCCTTCAGAACCCATCCGCCTTTATATCTCTTCTGATCTTCCCAGAACTTCGGATATCCAGCCCCGGGCTTAGTTTCAACGTTGTTCCACCACATGTACTCCGCTCCCTTTCTGTCTGTCCAGATGTTCTTGCAGGCTATGCTGCAGGTGTGACAGCCTAAGCACTTGTCGAGGTTGAAAACCATAACAAGCTGAGCCCTAACATCCATTAAAATCACCTCTCAAGCTTCCTTACGATAACGTAGGTGTCTCTATTCACTCCCGTCGGTCCCCAGTAGTTGAAGTAGTAGCTGAACTGAGCGTATCCGCCAACCATGAGAAGCGGTTTGAGCCTCGTTCTTGTGACGCTGTTGTGAACTCCTCCTCTCCTTCCAGTTTTCTTCGATTTTGGAATGTAGAGCGTTCTTTCCGGAGCGTGGTACATTATAGCCATTCCCTTAGGCACTCTTGAAGAAACGACGGCTCTGCAAACTATTACTCCGTTGTTGTTGTAAACCTCCACCCAGTCGTTATCGTTTATTCCCGCGTTTCTCGCATCTTCGTCGTTTATCCAGACAACTTGTCCTCCCCTCGACAGAGTTAGCATTCTCAGATTGTCGTAGTAGGTTGAGTGGATGCTCCACTTTCCGTGGGGTGTTATGAAGTTGAGGATCAATCCTTCCTCTCCTTCAAGCTCGTCAAGAAGCTTGGGACTGAGCTTGGGCTTGAATGTTGGTAAAGCTTCGTGGAAGGCTATGTAGTAGGGGTGGTCGAGGTATAGCTCTTGTCTTCCGCTTAGGGTTCTCCAAGGTATTTCGAATTCGACGTTGAGAGTGTATGGCGAGTACGTTCTTCCGTCGTTGATGTTTCCGCTCCAGACGGGACTCGTGATGATCCTTCTTGGCTGCGTTACGACATCTTCGAAAGTGACTCTGTAGCTTCTGTAAGACTCTACAATTTTGCTGAGGTTTTTACCAACCTTCTTTTCTAAATTCTTGAATCCTCGATAGCTGATTTCTCCGTTCGTTTCGGGAGCGAAGATCAGAATCACGTTGGCAACTGTCACCTCGTCTTCAAGGGAAACGTACTTGTTTCCGTTCCACTTCACCGTGGGGTACTTTTCGAGAAGTTCCTCGTAGATGTCGCTTGCGTCCCAGCTAACTCCGTGGGCACCGAGGGTTTTTATTCCCGGTCCTAAGGATATGAATCGCTTGTACAGGTTGGCGTAGTCCCTTTCGACTATCACGAGTTTTGGCATGGTTTTTCCTGGAATCGGCTCCGTTTCTCCTTTCTTCCAGTCTTTGACTTCTGGCTGTGTTATCTCCTCTGGAGTGTCGTGGAGGAGAGGTGCCATGACGACATCTTTAACCGGCTTCGGGAAGTGTTTTTCAGCAAGCTCGCTGAACTTCTTCGCAATAAGCTTGAATATCTCCCAATCGGATTTTGCCTCCCAAGCTGGAGATGTCGCCGCTCCGAGACAGTTGATGAACGTGTGAAGATCTGTGGATTGAATGTCGTTCTTCTCATACCAGTGGGCTGCTGGCAGGACAATATCTGAGTAGACGGCGGTGGTGTCCATTCGGAAGTTCAAGTCAACGATTAAGTCCAGCTTACCTTCTGGAGCTTCTCTCCAAACAACTTCTTCAACCAAATCTTTAGCAACTTCTTTAGCCATTGCGTTGCTGTTCGGAGCACCGACAAAGTGCTTTAGGAAGAACTCGTGACCTTTGGGACTTGATCCTATGGCGTTTCCTCTCCAGATGAACCAGACCCTCGGCCAGTTCTCTTCAGCGTCTGGATCTTCTATTGCGAACTTCAGGCTACCCTCTTTCAATCTCTCGACTATCCACTTCTTAATTTCATCGTCACTCTTAGCTCCCGATTTTTGAGCCTCTTCTACAAGCTT
>NZ_WANY01000145.1:0-2930 GCF_015521575.1 Ferroglobus sp. | reverse complement strand
GATTCCGGGAGTTTTTGAAATATATCCCTCTATTCCTACTCTTTCTTCTATCATGAGAAGAATTCCTCTAAGGACATGTCCTTGCCCTTCTTTTCCTTTTTCCTTCTCTTTCTCTTGGTTTCCTTTTTCTCCTCTTCCTTCTTCTCCTCTTTAACCTCGGCTATCTCAACTTCTTCTTCCTTCTCTTCGAATTCTTCAACTTCTGCTTCTTTCAGTTCCACCTCCTCAACTTTTGCAGCGAATCCCTCAAGAAAAGTCTCGTCTTCAATTCTGTGGTAGTTGTGCTCCTTCATGTACCTGTAGATTTCCTCTCCTCGCTCGTCACCAACTAAAAATTTAAGTTCCTCCTCGTTTAGGTCGTAAAAAGCAGCAATTTTTGCCGCTGTGTCGGTGTCCAACGTGGAGAGGAGAAATCTCACGTAATCGTAAAGTTCCGTATTCGCTTTTTTCCTCGACATGTGGGAATACTTAGCGAGTTTTTTCAGAATGTTTCTCCGTAATTCTCTCTTCTTTTGGAAAGTCACGAGCTTCTGCCAGAACGTCGGACGAGTGTATCTTGTGAAACCTTTTTTCACCTTGCTCTTCGACTGCTGAACTCCTACGGTCATTAAGTAACTGGCGTATTTCCACAGTCTGTAGAACTGCCTCCTCTTCACCCTTCCAAGGAACATGTCTGCCCTTGAAAGAACGAGCTGAGCTTTGTATAGATCTTCTCCTTCGTATTCGAGCGGTACATTAGCGTCGATCCAGTAAATTAAGTCCTCGGGGGATTCGTCAAGAAGCATTGTTTCTGAGTAGACAGTCGAGTAGTACGTTTTGAAGATCTTCTGCATAACCTTAAAAACATCAGTCTCTTGAGTTCTCTTAGCCACCACTACATCTTCGGCTTTTACAACTTTCCTCCCTTCAGCTACTGCCTGTAGATCGTTTATCGCCGCCCTCAAGTCTCCTCCGGCGTTGTCTGCTATTGCGTAAAGGGCTTTCTTGTCGATCTCAATTCCTTCAAGCTTCGCTATTCTCTCCAAAACCTTCACGACCTGATCTCTTGTTAGTCTTTTGAAGTTTACCATCGTCACAAGGTTTCTCAACTCCGGCGAGAGGTTGTAGGGTTCGTTTGCTATCAGTATCATCGGCTGAGGTGGATTTCTTCTCAGAACTTTTATCAGGGCGCTTTCTCCACCGAAATCCTCTTTTTTGCTTATATTGTCAACCTCGTCGAGAATTATGAGCTTCAGCTTTCCTTCCTTCGTGGATAAAAAATCCCCTTCATCGCTCAAAGTTTCGTTAAAGGCTCCCTCTCCAACAATTCTGTAAATAACGCTCCAGTTTCTCTGATCGGAAGCATTTAACTCCACAACTTCCCAACCGTAAGTATTGGCTAACGCTAAAGCGAGGGAGGTTTTTCCAACCCCCGGAGGACCGGCAAAAAGAAGGGGTTTCTGCTTAACGCCTCTCTTCCAGTTTTCAGCCCAAGTTACGACAGTTTTGATTATACTTGACGGAGCAACAACATCTTTGATCGTTTTCGGGCGGTACTTTTCAACCCACAGCATCGCTCTACTTTCTCCTCCAGACAATATATTATTTTTCCAGCCAGAAGGTGTCGTCCTCTTTGTAATTGTATTTGAAAACTAAGACCTTCATGTTCCCTTCGGCTGAATGAATAGCTCCGGGCTTGCAGAGTAGAACGCTTCCGCACGAAACTTCGTAATCGTTTCCATCGATCTTCATTACTCCCTCTCCTTCGACTATGACGAAAACTTCCGTCTGAACTTTGTGGTAGTGACCGCCGACCCTTCCTTTAATCTCCACCAGCTGGATAAAGCAGTCTTCGCTGAACTCGTAAAGCTTAGACACTCTGTAGTTCCCCCGCTCTACCCACTCTTTTGCTTCAAGTCTCATGAAGTTAAATGAAGCTCGCGGATATAATTCCTTTTTTGCTAACGGTAACGCCGATAGCGTTTCTTCCCATTACCGGAATCTGCTTGACTTCGACGACCACCACGTTTCCGTCTTTGCTGACGACCATGAGCTTGTCGCTCTTTACGAACTCTGCAAAAACGAGCCTACCAGTTTTTTCGTTTACCTTGTGGGCTATAACTCCCTTCGCTCCCCTCCCGGTTAGCCTGAACTCTTCCGTCTTCGTTCTCTTTCCGTAACCGTTTTCGGTTAGCGTTAGAATCAAGTCTTCGCTTCCAACATCCATCCAGGCAATTTTGTCTCCTTCAAGGCTTATAGCCTTCACACCTCTCGCGTTTCTCTTGTACTCTGGAACTTCTTCGGCTTTAAACCTCACGAGCCTTCCGTTTTCAGTGGCGATTACGATCTCATTTCCATCAAGCTTTTTAACAAAAGCAACGCTTTCTGGAGAAGCTAATATTCCGGATCTCTTCGCGTTTTCAAACTCGGCGATGTTAACCTTTTTTATGTATCCACTCTCCGTAAGAATTACAACATTTCCTTTTTCGAAGGGGACTATCCCGACAATCTCGTCTTCAATTCTCAGAAATCTCTTTAAACTCACTCCCTTTCCGCTTCTCTCCTGCTTTGGAATTTCGTAGGCGTTTATTGAGAACGCTTTCCCATCCTTTGTGAAGAGGAGTATTCTATCGAGAGACCTGACTTTAACTATGTAGGCAGCGTAATCGCCATCCCTCAGGGAAATTCCGGAAATGCCAACACCACCTCTCCTCTGAACTCTGAAGTCACTTTCGTCGAGCCTCTTAGCAAACCCGTCTTTGGTGATTATCAGAACGTTGTCCTCGTCTTTTATTGTGTCAACTTCCGTTATCTCCTCGTATTTCTCGACTATCTTAGTTCTCCTATCGTCTCCGTAGTTTTTCTTTATTTCTTCGAGTTCCTTAATTATTATCTCGTCCATTTTTTCCTGAGAAGCGAGTATGCTTTTGAGCTCCCGTATTTTCTTATCG
>NZ_WANY01000144.1:0-11493 GCF_015521575.1 Ferroglobus sp. | reverse complement strand
CAGCCGAGACCTTAATGAATTACGCCTTAACGATCAGAGGAGACTTCGACGAAAAGATGAGAAAAGCTGCCGAAAGGCTTTTGAACACCCGCCCCACGGCGGTAAGCCTGTTCAACGCTATAAATTTCGTGATGAGGTATGAAGGAGACAACGAAGAGGAGAAAAGAGAGAGTTTGGTTAGAAGAGCGAAGGAGTTCATCGAGTGGGTTGATACGGCTAAACAAAAAATTGGAGAGATAGGGGCAAGAAGGATAAAGAAGAACTCCGTGGTTATGACCCACTGCAATTCTTCGGCAGCCATAGCAGTCATAAAAAAGGCTTTCGATGAAGGGAAAATCGAGGAGGTCTACGCTACCGAATCTCGACCACGATATCAAGGACATTTAACGGCCAAGGAGCTTTCAGAATACGGAATAAAGGTGAATCTAATAGTGGACAGCGCTGTGAGGTATTTTATAGAAGAGGTCGACTACGTTATCGTCGGAGCGGATACGATAACTGCTAATGGAGCTTTAATAAACAAAATAGGAACATCCATGATCGCTTTGGCTGCCAAAGAAGCGAGAGTTCCCTTCATAGTTGCAGCCGAAACCTACAAGTTCAGTCCGAAAACACTCCTCGGAGAGCTTGTGGTGATAGAAGAGAGAAGCGCTGAAGAGGTCGCTGGAAAGGAGATTAGATCCCTCAAGAACGTGAGGATAAGGAATCCAGCCTTTGATGCCACCCCAAGAGGATACATAGATCTGATCGTGACTGAGATCGGAGCGATTCCGCCGGAGATGGCGTACGTCATCATAAAAGAGAGGCTCGGCTACGCTAAAATCTACGACGAGGAAATAGTTCTGTCTCCAAATCACTTCGAGTGAGGTGTCGGAATGAAAGTTACCCCTTGGGAAGTTGAGGGAATCGTCGATTACAGCAAGCTGATAGAAGAGTTTGGAATGGAGAAATTCGAAGACTTGCTTGACGAAATCGAAAAACCCATGAGGTTAATGAGAAGAGGCATCATCTTCGGGCACAGAGATTACTGGAGAATCGTCGAAGCGATGAAAGAGAGTAAAGAATTTGCTGTAATGTCCGGATTTATGCCCTCGGGCTTGCCCCACTTCGGACACAAAATGACGATGGACGAGATAGTTTGGCACAACCAAAAAGGGGGGAAAGCTTTTGTGGCTATAGCCGATATGGAAGCCCACGGAGTTCGAGGTTTAAGCTGGAAAAAGTGCTTTGAGATTGGAATGGAGTACGTCAAAGCCATCATCGCATTGGGTTTGAACGAGAACAGCGTGATATACTTCCAATCAGCCAATGAGCACGTTAAAAATTTAGCTTTCGAATTGGCTGCGGAAGTTAACTGGAGCGAGCTTAAGGCAATATACGGATTTGAAAGTGAAACCCCGCTGACGAAGATATACATTCCGGCTATACAAGCGGCAGACATTCTCTTTCCTCAATTGAAAGAATTCGGTGGGCCGAAACCGACTGTAGTTCCCGTCGGAGCTGATCAAGATCCACACATCAGGTTAACGAGAGATCTTGCTGCGAGGGCGTCGATATTTTCCTTCGAAGAGATAGAAGGCGGATTGAGAATCAGGAGCAGAAAGGGAAGCGAGTTTTTGAGGGAACTTGAAAGTTTGAACTTCGAGAAGAAATTCTACGAAGGACACGTCGACGTTTTTGGAGAGAAAAAGAGGATAGAAGAGGAGGTCAGAAAAATCGAGCTTGAAATTGGGGGTTTCGCCTTCATTCCGCCTTCATCAACCTACCACAAGTTCATCACTGGCTTAACTGGAGGAAAAATGAGTTCGAGCAAGCCCGAAAGTTACATAAGCTTACTGGACAAACCGGAAGAGGCGGAGAAAAAGGTCATGAACGCGCTAACCGGAGGAAGAGCTACTGCTGAAGAGCAAAGAAGACTTGGAGGAGAGCCGGAAAGATGTGCGGTTTTCGAGCTTTACAACTACCACCTGATTGAAGAGGACAAAGAGCTTGAAGAGATCAGGGAGAGCTGCAAGTCCGGAAAACTTCTTTGCGGGAAATGCAAAAAATACGCTGCTTCCCTCGTCGTGGAGTTTTTAAGAGATCTCCAAGAGAGAATGAGAGAGGCTGAGAGTAGGCTTGACGAGTACGAAATAATCTTTCCGAAGCATGTGGGAAATATTTGAAGGGAAAGCTCTGGAATACGACGAATGGTACGATAGAAACGAAGAGATCTTCGTGAAAGAAGTGGAGTGCTTAAAAAAGATAGTTCCTGAAGGACTCATTCTCGAAGTGGGAGTCGGAACTGGAAGGTTCGCTGAGAAGTTTTCGGCTATTGGCATAGACGCCTCTTTAGACATGCTCAAAGTTGCGAAGAGGAGAGTAGAGGTCGTGAGGGGTGATGCAAACACCCTACCTTTTAAAAGCGAGGTGTTCGATGCAGTATTGCTTATCGTTACCATCTGCTTCCTCGAAAATCCAAAGAAGGCGGTAGAGGAAATCCGAAGGGTTCTAAAAAAAGGTGGTTACCTAATAATCGGTTTCGTACCTAAAAACTCGGCTCTCGGCAAACTATACGAAGAAAAGGGGAAGAGAGGACACAGGTTTTACTCGGTCGCAAAATTTTACACGTTAGAGGAGATCAAAGAGATTCTGAACAAAAACTTTGAAATCGAGCAGATCAGCGGAATTGACGTGATATCAAGCGGAGATTTTCTTTGCGTTAAAGCTAAAAGGACGTGAAAATGATCAAACATTATGCTCTTTTGTCCTTAGCAGTCCTCTCCGTCTCTTCGGCATCGATTTTCGTTGTCCTTGCAAACGCTCCCGGATCAGTTACAGCATTTTGGCGGCTCTTTTTCTCCGTATTGATTCTCTTAGCTTTCACGAGGTCGATAAGAACTCCCAAGAGGAGTGAAGTAGTCTATCCTATCGTAGCTGGAACCGCATTAGCAATACACTTTTCAAGCTGGATGCAGTCCTTGTTTTACGCATCGGTAGCCGTAAGCACGACGATAGTTTGCACCCACGCAATTTTCTCAGCAGTATTTTCCTCTTTCTTCGGTGAGAGACCGAAGCTTTCTCAGGTTATCGGTGTCGTTATAGCTATAGTCGGAGTTTACTTTTTAAGTGGAGCCGATCCGAGTTCAAAGCCAGAGGGGATTATCTTAGCTTTGGTAGGTGCTTTAGCCGGAGGCGTTTACTTCACCCTCGGCAGATTTTCAAGGAGCAAAATTGACTTCGAGAGCTACGTGCTTTTCACCTACGCCACAGCAGCTTTGGTAAGTTTCGCAATCTCTTACCTCATCAAACTTCCACTTTTCGGCTATCCCCTCAAAACTTGGATTTTCTTCGTTCTACTCGCCGCTATCCCCATGATGCTCGGGCACACGCTGATAAATTATCTTCTAAGGCGGATGAAGGTCGTTCCAGTTACAGCGAGTATAATAGGTGAAGCTGTAGGAGCAGCTTTCTTAGCCTGGATCGTTCTTGGACAAGCTCTTGATGCCAAAGCTTACCTATCAATGATTCTCGTGCTTTTCGGAATAGGCATCGCCGTCAGAACTCAAGAGTGATCGAAGACAAAAGTTTATAATTTTTAATGAAGAGTAATTTACCGAACATGTACATTCTAACGATAGACATGCTTCAGTACGACTGCCCTTTCGTAAACACTTCAGACGACTTGGAAGTATCCTACTTCGGAACATACTGGGACTTTAAAGCTGAATGTTTCGTAGTTCGTGGTTATATAATCGCAAAAGACGAGGAAGAGTTGCAAAACGCCATCCACGCTTTGCACAATCAGCCAAAGTTCCACAAACTTCAAGTTTTGTCGAGAGAGGGAAATGTTGCGTTAGCTAGAGCTGAGATAGACTACACAAGTGCAATGAACTCCATAAGAAGAAACGGAGGGTACATAGTCGGTCCTTTCTACGTAAAAAATGGTAGCGAGCTTTGGCAAGTCGGATTCGACACGAAAGAGGATATGGAGAGGGCTTTGTACGATCTTGAAAAGGACAACCAGTTCACGATTAAAAACCAGAATAGAATCACCGTGGAAGAGTTCTCGAAAATTTTCAGCTATTCGTCAGTTCTCGCCGATTTAATGAAAGAGATAGAGAATCTAACTTTTACGGAAAGAAGAATTTTGAAAGCCGCCATAAAGCGAGGATTTTACGAAAATCCGAGAAAGGTAAACATAACCCAGCTGGCTAAGGAGTTCGGAATTTCGAAAGCTGGAGTTTCGAAAAATATACGGAGAGCTGAGAAGAAAATACTGAAACACATCGAAAAAATTCTATCCCTTGAAAAGGAGTAGCTGTTGTTAACATGTTAACTTCACACTTTAAGTCGTTTTGAGAGCTTTTTTTACTGGAGGTGATTGAAATCGACCTCAGAGGAAAGATTCTGATTTTGAACGGAGTGGTTATGTTTGCGATGCTTTTAGCTGCTTTAGCCAACGCTTGGCAAGTGCTTGGTTATTTGGTAGGTCTGAGCTTGTCTTTGTGGCTTGTTATAGGAGCGATGAGAGAGAACGAACTTGGCCCTTCAGCATGGCTCGGAGCTTTGCTCTTCATTTTCTGGGCTGTATGTATAACCCTAATTTTCAAGTACTGGGCTGAGTTCAGAGGGAAGTTTCCGGAGTTCACTATAGCAGGAATGCATCCGGGATTCTTCGTGCTGTTTCCAGTGATGTGGCTTCTGTTGTTTATTCCCGGAACTCTCAGCTACGCCCTCATTTTTGACAAGTGGATTCTCAGCGAAGAGAGGTGGAAGGAGTTTAAGAAAAAAGTCGAGGAGGCGAAGTCAAAATGAGCGATCCGCTTACAGTTAGCATCGTTATTGGATACTTCATCGTAACCTTTGCGATCGGAGTTTATGCGGTAAAAAGGGTTAAGACTGCCGAGCACTACTTCGGAGCACACAAGCTCTTTGGAACGATCGTCACCTCTGTAGCAGCTTTCGCTTCCATAATGAGTGGTTTTGGTTTCGTAGGCGGGCCGGGACTCGTTTACGCTCTCGGAGCCACATCACTATGGATAACTCTCGCCGCCCCCCTCGGTTTCGGGCTCGGATGGTTCGTCATAGGAAAGAGGGTGAGGTTGATAGCGGAAGTAAGACCCATGGCAACTCTTCCCGATTTGGCAGCTGCGAGGTTCAAAAGCGAAGCTGTTCGAGGATTACTCGCTATAAGCCTCGTTTTAGGAGTCATTGCTTATCTCGGAACGCAGGTTATGGCTGGTGGATACGTTGTTTCCGGATTGCTTGGAGTTGACTTAGAAACAGCGATTATCATAATTTTCGGAATCACGATGATCTACACAGCCGTTGCCGGAATGGCTGCAAGCATTCTAACGGACTTCTTCCAGGGGTTAATAATGCTCATTGCAGCCATTGGAGTGTTATTCTTTGCGTTAATGTTAACCGGAGGAACAGAGGGGTTGTTCACAACGATTGGTCAAAAAGATCCTATACTAATCGATCCGCTCGGTAGAGGGACGTGGGTGCTCGTTCTTATGTGGTTCTTCGTCTTCGCATTGGGTGGGCTCGGACAGCCGCATCTGGCGACGAAATTCTACGCTTTGAGAAGCTACAAAGACCTAAAGTGGGGAGCGTTGATCAGCGGGGGAAGCTACATGCTTTCAAGTTTGCTGTGGATATTCGTCGGTTACGCAGCTCTCTGGCTCGTCATAGGGGGTAAGATACCTGCTCTCCAAAAGCCGGATCAAGCGGCTATAGCATTTCTGAGCCAGCTTCCGGCTTGGATGAGTGCAGTCGTTTATGCTGGATTGCTCGCTGCGATAATGTCAACGGCAAGCGGTTTCATAGCGATAGGCACGGCAGCAATAGTTAGAGATCTGCCAATGGCTCTCGGAAAAGAGATAGAGCATGCAAAGCAAGTTTGGTGGGGAAGGATAGTCACAGTCCTTTTGACGATCTTTGCCGTCCTCTTCGGATACTATGGAAAATACCTTGTAGCGATACTCGGCGCCCTTGGATGGGGCTACTTCGCCTCTGCTACGCTTCCCCTTTTAGCTGTGGGACTAAACTGGAAGAGAGCAACTAAGGAAGGGGCGATAGCAAGTCTCATAACAGCCCTCGTTTTGAACATAGGCTTCCTAATTTACGAGAAAATCCTCGGAATGAAACTTCCCTACGCTCTGCCAAGTTATGCGGTTAGCATAATAGCTGCTCTACTCGTAATGATCTTCGTATCCTTGTTAACGAGAAGTGCAGCTGAAGAAGATATAGATCCGGATATCAGAGCGGCGATCGAAGCATAATTTTAATTTTTTAGGGGGGAAGAGTATGAAGGATTATTTTGAGTGGACGAACGAGCTTTTCAGTCCGGAGAGAGTTTTCGAAAAACCCGAAGCGCTTGAGGGTATAAGAGTTCTCGATCTGACGATGGTCATACACGGTCCAGAGACTACTTCTCTGCTTGCAGAATTTGGGGCTGAGGTAATAAAGATTGAGCCACCGAAGATGGGGGATTTAATAAGAAGCGTAAGCCTGTGGGCGAGGTTTTGGAAGGAAGCTTCCTTAGGAGCTACGTGGGTTAACAGGAACAAATACTACGTATCCATCGATTTGAAGAATCCTAAGGGAAGAGATTTATTTTTGAAGCTTGCCAAAAAAAGCGACGTTATCGTGGAGAACTTCAGACCCGGAGTTATGGACAAACTCGGCTTAAGCTACAGACACATCAAGGAAGTTAATCCCAGCATAATCTACCTCTCCCTCAGCGGATACGGGCAGTGGGGAGAAAGAAAGGACTGGCCAAGCTTTGATGCGAGCGGACAAGCTATGAGCGGGGTGTCAGCAGTCTCGGGATACGAAGAGAGAATTCCGCTAAGACTTCCCCATTATCCGGGAGACTTCATAAACGCAACAGTAGGATTTATGGCTGTGTTGATAGCTTTGTACTACAGAGAGAAAACTGGGAAAGGACAGTACATAGATTTGAGTCAGGTAGAGACTCTCCCGAGAATTATGGACGCTATTTACACCTACGTTGCTCTCAAAAAGGAAAATCGCCCGAGAATGGGCAACAGGGATCCGAACCTTTCTCCAGCAAATATGTATAAAACGAAGGACGGAAAACTGGTGGTAATTTCGATTCTCTCTCAAAGGGAGTTCGAAGCGTTGTGTAGAGCTATGAATGCTGAAGATCTCTTGAAGGATGACAGGTTTTCGACAACCACCGCAAGACTGAAAAAAGAAAATGCTGACGAACTCGACAAAATAGTTGCTGAGTGGGTTTCTAAGAGAACTCTCGACGAGGTAATAGAAGCTGCTAAGACCTACGGTTTCTCGGCTTCTCAAGTAAGGAGGAGCTTTGAAGTTTACAACGACGAGCACCTCAGAAGTAGAAAAAGCGTTTGGATTTACGACGATCCAATCCTCGGAAGTTTTGCCGCTGCTGGAACGCCGATAAAGCTCAGCAAAACTCCGGGAAGGATAAGGTGGTCTGTCTATCCGGTCGGCTATCACAACAGATACGTTTTCAAAAGGATTCTCGGCTTGAGCGATGAGGAGATCGAGGAGCTTGTTAAAGAGGGTGTCATTTCCTACTGGGCTGATGTGATCGGAAGAAAGCCACCATCAGACTTCAATCCTGAGGACGATCCGGTTTTCTCGTGGTGAGGTGAGAAGATGGAGTGGGAGGAGTTCGCTAAAAAGTTAACTGATCCTGAAGAGGCGAGATTTAAAGATGAAGCATTAAAAGATGTTACAGTTCTTGACATCAGCTACGCTCAGCCGGCAGCTCACGTTACGTCTTCCATTCTCGCCGAATTTGGGGCGAGGGTTATAAAAATCGAACCTCCAGAAGGAGACGCTCTTAGAGAGATTTCCCCTTTCGGAGAGTTTTATTTCAACAACACCGGACTGAACTTCCTCGTTGAAGGAAGAAACAAGGAGTTCATAACTTTAAACATTGAAAAAGAGGAGGGGAGGGAGCTTTTCAAGAAGCTCGTATCCAAAGCGGATGTTGTGATAGAATCTTACCCTCCCGGCTACATGGACAAGCTCGGAATCGGCTACAGACAGCTTAAAGAAATAAATCCGGGTTTGATTTACTTGGCTTTCTCCGCCCACGGTCACTTCGGAAAGAAAGCCAAAGAATTTGCGAAAATACCTGACTCAAACCTTCTTGGAATTGCTAACTCCGGTTACATGTACGCCTGCAAAGAGCTGGATGAAGCCGGAGAACCCTACAACCTACCCACCTCTCCGGGATTCTGGATGGGAAGCTACTTCACGGCAATTTACGCCGTTTCTGGTGTTTTACTTGCTTTGCTTTACAGGAACAGAACTGGAGAAGGGCAGATGATAGATGTAACCTCCACCGAGGTTATGATGAAAATAACGATGGAGTTGCAGTGGGTGCACGTTTTCAAAGAGCCGGTTGACGTTGGCGTTCTACCTCTTGACGCGGGAGTTTTCAGCTACGCTTATTACAAGATAAAAGACGGGTACGTGTTTGCAGCTGGATACACGGACGACAACTTCAGAGCCCTCGTAACTCAAATAGAGGCTCCGGAAATTTTTGAAAAATATCCAACGGTTTTCGACAGAACTCCGCTTGAAAAGCAGAAAGAGGCTTACAAAGACATTCAGAAGGCTATAGAGAAGTTCACGTTTGAAGAACTTGCAAGAAAAATGGTTGAATGGAAGAAGAGAGGTGAGAAAGGAACGGCTATTTACGCCAAGGTCATGACTCCCAAGGAAGTTTTGGAAGACAAATACTGGTGGGAAAAAGCCGTGTTCAGAAAGTACAAGGACAGACGCTACCCGGAACTCGTGGTAGTTAATTCTCCTTGGAGGTTCAGCGAAACTCCTCCAAAGCTGAAGTGGATTTGCAAAAACGTTGGAGAGGATAACGAATTCGTATACAGAACGCTCTTGGGGTTAAGCAAGGAGGATCTCGAAAACTTAAGGAAAAATAATGTTATTTAACGTCGAAAGTTCAAAACTTACTCCTTCTAATTTTTGCGAACAGTATATAGCTTAGGAAAAGCTAAAGTTGAATATGCTCGAAACAAACTTTTTCCTCGACGATGAGATCGTGACGCTTAGAGAAGAAGTTAAGGAGTTCGTGAGTGCCGTCGATCCAGAGCTTTTAAGGAAAATGGATAGAGATGAAGTGGATTACCCCTTCGAGTTCGTTGAAGAGGCGGGAAAGAGGGGATTGCTCGGCTTAAGATTCCCAGAAGAGTACGGAGGAAGAAACCTAAGCTGGCTGGCTGAGAGCGTGGCTGTTGAGGAGGTAGGAGTTCTCGGGATGGGTATCGGATGCGCTTACGCGATGATCAGCATAGTAGGAGAAGCAATATACCGCTTCGGTCAGGAATGGCAAAAGGAGGAGTTCTTGAAGCCGTTGATAAAGGGGAAAAAGATCGCCGCCGAAGGCCTCACCGAGCCAAGAGGGGGAAGCGATTTCTTCGGAACGACAACGAAAGCCGAGAAGAGGGGAAACAAGTGGATTTTAAATGGAACGAAGAGGTTCATAGCCGGAGGAAAGGTGGCTGACTTTTATCTAATTTACGCAAGGACAGATCCAAATGCTCCGGGGCATAAAGCTCTAACAGCATTTATCGTCGAGAGGGATATGGGAGTCGAAATCGAAGATCTGCACAACTTAATGGGGTTTAGAGGGATGGGGACTGCAAGAATCGCCTTCAAAAATCTGGAAGTGCCAGACGAGTACAGAGTTGGAGAGGTGAACGAAGCAAGAATCGTTTTCAACAGAATGATGATCCCGGAAAGGCTTACATCAGCTGCTGGAGCCGTTGGATTGGCAAGAGCGGCTATAGAAGTAGCTATGAAATATTCCGACAAGAGAAAAGCCTTCGGAAGAAAGATAAGAGAATTTCAGGGAGTCAGTTTTAAGGTGGCTGAGAGCATTGCGAAGCTCGATGCCGCGAGATACTTAGTTTACGCCGCAGCCAGAGCTGCTGACGATTACGATGCTGGAAAGAGCAAGTTGGATCCGAGGAGATTCGTAAGCGAGGCGAAGTATATAGCGACAGAATTTGGCTGGGAAATTGTAAACAACGCCATGCAAATACTTGGAGGGATTGGATACACGCAGGTGTATCCGGTGGAGAGGATGTTGAGGGACATGCGCTTAGCTCCGATATGGACGGGAAGCAACGAAATAATGAAGCTACTAATCCAGCATGAAGCATATAAAATGCTCGAACTTCCAAGTAGAGACAGAGACTACGAAAAGGACGCCGTGGATTGGTACAAGGAGTTCGAAAAGGTTTACGAATGAATTATTTTTAAATTCAGTACCTCTAAGAGCAATTAGGGATGATGACCCTTACGGGAGCTGAGAGGTATGAAACTGGGTAGGTCTGACCGTTCGACATGAATGCCGAATTCCATCTCGCCAATATTCTCGGAGTGCTTTTATTGAAAATCCGTACAATTCGCTAATTTTATTACCTCTCAAGCAAACTCACGCTCGAACTGCTTTCTTTTGATTTCATCAAATACATGACCGCAGAGCGGAGAAAAACGTTCGAGTGCGTGAATCGGTTATATCATCTATTGCAAAGAGATCTAAATGACTACCTCAGCGAGAGGACTATAAAAGCGGCGATTACCGAACGAATAACGCTGTAAGTTCTTCCACCAACAACTGCTTTTCTGAGCCCGAGAACATTCATGAGGGACATCACGATTAGCTCCTTCATGTGATCCGTAAGGTAAGTTCTTTCGAAGAATGAAAGGAGATCGAGGACAAAGCTTGGAGCTGTACCCTTAACAACGTCGCCCAAATCGACTGCCGGCTCGAATCATTCATCCTCGACTTCTCGCCTTATCTTCAAACTTTTGATCATGCTTACACCTCCGATATAGGAATTCTTTTAAGCTCCGGAACTTTATCGAAAGCTTTGTCGTCTGAAATCACAGTTTTATCCAACTTTAGAGCGGAAGCAGCTATCAGACTATCGAAAAAAGTCAGACCATAATTTTCTTCTATTTCGGCTTGCTTAGTGATGAGATCAGCGTCAATCGTTTTTACTTCCCTAATTAAGTTCCTATCGAAGATATCCTTTAAAGCTAATACAGCCTCTTTTATTTCTTCAGCTTTCCTACCCCTGGCTTTTAGAACTACGACAAATTCAAACAAAGCCGTATCGGGAACTTTTATTCCTCTAAGGTTCGAAATGAGCTTTAAGGCTTTTTTATGCTTTTTATCCTTAGGATTTAAAGCAAAAAGAAGGTCCGTGTCAGCTACAGGCATCCCTTAACCACTCCTCAGCTTTCTTCTCATCCCTCCTTTCATCGTAAGGTTCCCCTATGATCCTTTCGAGAACTTGAAAAGGGTCAAACTTCTTCGGCTCCATAATTATCTTTCCCTCTTTCACTTTCACACTCAACAGATCGCCTTCCTTTATTCCGAGCATTTCTCTAACTTTTTTCGGAATGACCAGAGTAAATTTTTTTCCGACTCTCACGACATCTGATTCCATCATTGATCTTACTTGCTCTTTT
>NZ_WANY01000143.1:0-2622 GCF_015521575.1 Ferroglobus sp. | reverse complement strand
ATCATAAAAAGAGCAGAATTTCACGAGGTTACAAGAAGAGCTGTAACTGAAGCTTTGGCAAATCTCAGAGATGTCGATGAAAACCTCGTGAAGGCTCAGATAGTCAGGAGAGTTGAGGATAGGTGGATAGGATTCATTCTAAGTCAAAAACTGTGGGAGGTTTTCAAGAATAGAAACCTTTCAGCAGGAAGAGCCCAAACACCCGTTTTAGGATGGATAATTCAGAGAGCTGAGGAAAACAGGAAAAAGAAAACGGTAGCTTTCGTGAAGGAACTCGGACTGAGCTTGGAGGGGATAGCGAAGAAAGAGCTTGAGCTTGAAATAGAGTTGATAGAGGAAAAAGAGGAGGAAAGAGTGCCGCTTCCTCCCTACACAACGGACTCCATGCTCCGAGATGCGAACGCCATACTGAAAATGAGCGCAAAGGATGCGATGCAAATAGCTCAGGAGCTATTCGAGCACGGTCTCATAACGTATCACAGAACCGACTCAACGAGAGTGAGCGAGGTTGGATTGAGAATAGCCAAGGAATACCTCGGAGAAGATTTTACTCCGAGGGAGTGGTTTGCCGAGGGAGCGCACGAGTGTATAAGACCAACGAGGGCAGTAGACAGAGACACCCTCCAGAGACTGATAAGCGAGGGGATAATTGTGGTGGAGAACTTTACGTGGAGACACTTCGCCCTTTACGATCTAATCTTCAGAAGGTTCATGGCAAGCCAGTGCAAACCTTACAAAGTCACAGTTGCCAAATACCGAATTAAAGCCGACGGAAAAGAGTTCGAGGAGGAAAGGATCGTTAAAGCGGAAGGAAAAGCGTACGAACTCTACAAGTCCGTTTGGGTGAGAAACGAGCTGCCAACCGGAAAATTAAAGGTTGAGGCTGAGATAAGAAGAATACCAGCAGCCCCTCTATACACGCAATCGGATGTCGTTGCCCTTATGAAGGAAAGAAGAATAGGGCGCCCATCCACCTACGCAACGATAGTGGACAAGCTCTTCCAGAGGAACTACATAATAGAGAGGGGAGGAAAGCTCGTCCCCACAAAACTCGGTTATTCTGTTTACGAGTACCTTATCAACAACTACAGATCCTTCGTTTCAGAAGAGAGGACGAGGTTGCTTGAGGAGATGATGGACAAAGTCGAGAAAGGAGAAGCTGACTACTTCGAGACTTTAAAAGAAATGTACAAAGAAGTGAGACAGATTTAATCGATGAAGAAAACTCCGGAAGAGTTTTTATCTATTTTTTCCGCTATTCTTTTCACGACTTCAACGTTTGATGCTATTCCACTGATCTCCTTCTTTATCACCGCATCAGCAATAGCCCTCTTGAAAACCTTGCCGGCTGTTTTCGGAAGTTCTTTAACGAAAACAATGAGTCTTGGCAGGGCTATTCTCCCTATGTCCTCCTCTATCTTCTTTTTAATTTTCTCAGCAACATCATCGCTTTTTTCAGCGACGACGAAGAGAGCTATGGCTGTCCCTTTAATTCTGTCAGGCACGCCGATGGCGGCGCAATCAGCTACCTCTTTTAGCTCCTTCACAACCTTCTCTATTTCAACGAGAGAAACCCTGTGACCGCTTATGTTTATGACGTCGTCCGCTCTTCCGGATATCCATATGTATCCGTCCTCATCGAAGTAGGCGTAGTCCCCAGTCAGGTAAACCCTCTTACCGAACTTAGACCAGTAAAGCTGCACGTAAGCTTTAGGATCTCCGTGAATTCCAAGCATGAATCCGGGAAACATTTTCTTTATAACCAAATGCCCGAGTTGATAGGGCTTGGCTTTTTTCCCTCCGCTATCGTATATGTCAACCTCTATCCCGGGCAGAGGTTTTGAAACAGAGCCGGGCTTCATGGGAGTTAAGGCTGGAATGGGGGAGATGACGATTCCTCCAGTCTCAGTCTGCCACCAAGTGTCAACTATGGGGCACCTCTTCTTCCCAACTTCCTCGTAAAGCCAGAGCCAGTTTTCGGCTTCAAGCGGTTCTCCAACGCTTCCTATCAGCCTTAGAGTAGATAAGTCAAAGCTGTCTATGTTTCCACACCCCTGAAGCATTCTCACGAGGGTTGGGACGGTGTAAAAGACTGTTACTCCGTACTTCTCAATCAACTCAAAGGTTCTGCATATATTAGGGTAGTCCGGAGCTCCCTCGTAGAGAAGAACCGTAGCACCCAAAGAAAGCGGGCCATAAACAGAGTAGCTGTGTCCCGTAATCCAGCCCAGGTCTGCTGTGCAGAAGAGAACGTCCTCATCCTTCAAGTCTAGGACTATTTTGCTCGTCGCATAGACGTGAACGAGGTAACCTCCGGTGGAGTGAATGATTCCTTTAGGCTCAGCAACGCTTCCGGAGGTGTAGATTATGAAGAGGGGATCGTTAGCATCAGTTATTTCACATTCAGACTTAGCCTTCTCCTTTCTTACGAGTTCAGCATAGTCGTGATCCCTCCTCTCTTTCATGTCAATTTCGTTTCCAGCCCTCTTAACGACTACGACATTTTCCACTCCTTTGTACTCCTCAAGAGCTTCGTCAGCTTTTTCCTTTAAGTTTATCAGTCTTCCCCTTCTGTAGTAGCCGTCAGCTGTTATGAGAAGTTTGACTCCAGAATCCTTCATT
>NZ_WANY01000142.1:0-2661 GCF_015521575.1 Ferroglobus sp. | reverse complement strand
GCAATGGAAAGCGTCAAGGTTCAGATTCTGCCTAACGGAGTTGCCTTAGCTGCTTTGGATGTGGAGAATTATGCAAAAAGATTCGAATTTCCTCCTCCCGGAAAGCTGACGGGAGAGGTGCACGACAGGTTGAAGCAGAAGTACGAAAAAATTGTGACGATAGGCTACGGACCAGATTTTGCTGTTATAAGGAGCGAGGGAGTTATGTTGGACATACCGAGACTCGTGAGAGAGTTGAGGGAAGAAGTCAACGCCGGAGTGGATGGCGGAGGACATCTCGTTGTCGGAAGCATTAAGTTCATTGCGGCGAAGAGGAAGGAGGTTTTGGCGAAGCTCGCAGCTAAAATAGGTTCGATTTGACGATCTCGGAAAAAATAAAATCAGCAATCTATTTCTTTTATAAAAGGCTTTATGTCAACGAGAGGTGTACCATCTATTGCGTCAAGCCATTTAACGTATATTTTTCTCCCCTCCACCTTCAGCAGCTTGCAAACGGAAAAACCTATCGGATTCGGTCTTTCCGGAGATCGAGTCGAAAAAACACCTCTTTCCTCCTCTCCTGGAGGCTTCGCCTTTATGACGTCTCTCCTCGATTCGTGCAACCAGTAGAGAACTATTATCCTATCGAACCTCTCGATTCCCTCCAAGCCTTCAGCGAACTCTTCGTATACTTCGATGACGCTAACTTCCTCGCTCGTTCTTCCCTGTCTCGGAGCGTCCTTCCTATCTTTGTACTTCGACCTTATTATTCCAATAGGTTTGAGGATCATAGCTTGCACGATTTAATGTCCACCTCAACGACTTCTCCTCTTGGCTCTTTTTCAGCGAATATCTGTCCTTCGAAGACGTAAACTTCCGTGTCTTCAAGCAACCAGCAGTCCGGAGAGAGTCCAGCTTTTAAGCAAGTTTGCGTTAAAAATTCTTCGGCATCGAAGTTGTACTCGACAGCTACCTGAGGAAGGAGGAGACCGCTGTAAAAACCTCTTTTAATCAGTAAACCGTGTCTACCTACTTCGATTTTCTTAGGCAGCTCGGTTTTGTCTTCCACCTCAACTTTTTCCGGTGGAGTTAAGATCGTCACCTCCACTTCTATTTCGTCCATCTCTTTAAGCTCCACTGGAGGAAATCTCGGGTCTTCCGTGGCAGCAGCTATGGCTGACTCTATTATCGCTTCGTCCAGTCTTTTTATCGGATAAGGGAAACCTATGCAACCCCTCAGCATGCGATGCTTGTTTAAAGTCGTGAAAACCCCTCTTTTTTCGGCGAAAACACCATTCAGCCTTTTATTTAATTTTTTCCCGGTTTTCAGATAAGTTTCAATCGCTTCTCTTGCAAGCTTAACAGCCCTTACGCCGTCCTCAAGTGAGAGTAACTTCATGTTCTTATGCTCGACACTCATATATTTATGCTTGTCCTCCAAAAATCATGGGAATCGGAATCGACATAGGCGGAAGCTTTACTGATGTCGTGGAATTCAAAAACGGAGAATTTCGCCACCTCAACACATTTAAAACGGAGGATGTCCTGAAAGATCCGAGCTTGGTCGAATTTGAAGGAGCTGTTTACGGCGTTGCCGCTTGGATTAGGGGAGGGAGAATAGTTAAAGCTCCGAATTTAAGGGGGAATTTGAACTTTCTCGCGGGAAAGAAGATCGAAAACGATGCGAATTGCTTTGCCGCCTACTCCAAGTGGATTACAAAAAAGAAAAACATATTCGCCGTAACCCTCGGAACGGGAGTGGGAAGTGGGGTTGTAGTGGAGGGAAAGCTTTACAGAGGTAGAGGGTTAGCAGCTGAGCTCGGACACGTTTACGTTGGAGGAGACGTAACTTGCACATGCGGTGGAAAAGGACACTTGGAATGTCACTTTTCTGGATGGAGAATCAAGCAGATATTTGGAAGAGAGGCAACGAAAGAGGAGATCAAAGCGATGAAAGGATTTGACGTTCTATGCTTGGAAATAGCGAAAGCCGTAATGATCCTCGATCCAGAAGTTGTCACGATAGGTGGAAGATTGGGAAGGATTTTTAACGAGGAGGACTTCACGAAAATCTACGAGTACTTGCCTAAGGAGTTCGATGTTGATGTGAAAATCATCGGAGATGATCTTGCTGTGGCGAAAGGTGCTGCTTTAATCTCGGAGGGATTAGTATGAACTTGATTGAAGAAGCCGCAAGAAAGATCGAGACGATGGAGGTAAGAGGTGCTTCGAGAATCGCAAGGTTTGCAGCCGAGACCTTAATGAATTACGCCTTAACGATCAGAGGAGACTTCGACGAAAAGATGAGAAAAGCTGCTGAAAGGCTTTTGAACACCCGCCCCACAGCGGTAAGCCTGTTCAACGCTATAAATTTCGTGATGAGGTATGAAGGAGATAATGAAGAGGAGAAAAGAGAGAGTTTGGTTAGAAGAGCGAAGGAGTTCATCGAGTGGGTTGATACGGCTAAGCAAAAAATTGGAGAGATAGGGGCGAGAAGGATAAAGAAGAACTCCGTAGTTATGACCCACTGCAATTCTTCGGCTGCCATAGCAGTCATAAAGAAAGCTTTCGATGAAGGGAAAATCGAGGAAGTCTACGCTACCGAATCTCGACCACGCTATCAGGGGCATTTAACGGCTAAAGAGCTTTCGGAATACGGAATAAAGGTGAATCTAATAGTGG
>NZ_WANY01000141.1:0-5071 GCF_015521575.1 Ferroglobus sp. | reverse complement strand
CGCTTAGAGTGGGTGACAAAATTGCCATTGGTGGAGTGGACGGGGTTGTAGTTACCCACGTGAGGGGGATACTCAAGCCAAGACCAGCTCAGGAAATAAGAGTGGAAAGCAGGTTTAAGAGTGTAAAGGAGGTAACTGCTGCAGCTGGAGTAAAGATAGTAGCTCCGGGAATAGAGAACGTCGTCGCTGGTAGCGAGTTTGAAGTCGTCGAGAGTGAGGAAGACGTAAAGAGGTTCGAAGAGAGAATTAAGAGAGAGATTGAAGAAGTTACGATAAAAACCGACGAAGAGGGAGTAGTTCTGAAAACAGACACTCTCGGAAGTTTGGAAGCTTTAGTTAACGAATTGAAAGAAGCGGGGGTTCCTATAAAGAAAGCTGAAGTTGGAGACATCGACAAGAGAGATATCGTGGAGGCTGCAGCAAACAAAGACGAAATAAACAGACTCGTAATAGGGTTCAACGTAAAAGTTCTACCGGGGGTTGAAGAAGAAGCGGCAAGGTACGGTGTAAGGATTTTCCTTGACAACATAATTTACTCCCTTCTCGACAACATAACAAGCTGGAGAGACGAGCAGAAGAGGTTGAGGGAGAAGCAGAAGATAGAAAGCCTAATCAAACCCTGTAAGATCCAGCTCCTCAAGGATTTCATATTCAGGAGGAGCAAACCGGCTATAGTCGGAGTTAAGGTTCTTGCCGGAGAGTTGAGAAGGGACGTCAAGCTCATAAAGCCTGATGGAACTCCGGCGGGAAGCGTGAGGAGCATACAAAAATCTGGAGAGAACATTCCCGTAGCAACGGAAGGTGATGAAGTGGCAATAGCGATAGACGGAGTGACCATAGGAAGGCACCTTGACGGAAATGAAATCCTTTACGTTGACATTCCCGAGAAGCACGCCAGAATAATAGAAAGGGATCTCCTCGATTCGCTGTCCGAAGAGGCTAAAAAGGCTTTTATGGAGTTTCTGCAGATAAAAAGGAAGGAAAATCCGTTTTGGGGAAGGTAGTTTCAAGCCATTCAGCTGAGCGTTGGTATTAGCACTCGGCCCATCAACAACTTTTATAAATTGAGCTCCTTCAATCCAAAGTATGGAGTTTAAGGTTGTTATCTCAGACCCAGAAACTGGAAGGGCTTATCAGAAAGTAATAAGCGGAGCGAACGCAAACAAACTCATCGGAAAAGAGATAGGCGACGTAATAAACGGAACGCTCGTGGAACTTCCTCCAGATTACGAGCTTCAAATTACCGGAGGAACGGACAAAGACGGATTTCCAATGCGTCCAGATTTACCGGGTGGAGTTAGAAAAAGGCTACTTCTTTCCGGAGGAGTGGGCTACAGACCAAAGGAAAAAGGAGTTAGAAAGAGAAAGATGGTGAGAGGAAGAGTGATTACAAGGGATATCGTGCAGATAAACATGAAAGTCGTAAAGAAAGGAAAGGTTCCTCTCGAAGAGTTCTTCAAGAAGGAGGAGCAGCAGAGTGGGAGTTCTTGAGGATAAGAGAAGAGCCAGATTTTTTTACAAGTATTTTTCCAAAATTTACGATTATGTAAACCCGATTTTTTACTCCCTTGAGATGAGAAGAAAAGTTGTAGATTTAGCTGAGATAAGTCGGGGGGATATCGTTCTCGAAGTAGGATGCGGAACCGGATTTACAACCGAAGAGATAGTTGCGAGAGTTGGAGAGGAAAACGTTGTGGCGGTAGACATAACTCCGGAACAGATGAAAAAGGCTGTGGAGAGATTTAGGGGAGCTTTCTTTGTGAGGGGTGATGCTGAAAATCTCCCCTTTAAAGACGACTCTTTCGACGCTTCGATTTCTGCTGGAAGTATAGAGTACTGGCCGAATCCGGTCAAAGGTATAAAGGAAATGGCAAGGGTAACAAAGCCGGGAGGGAGGGTGGTAATTCTCGCTCCAAGAAAACCGGATAATCCGATAGTTAGGAAGTTTGCCGAGTCCATTATGTTGTTCCCTTCTACCCAGCAGCTCGTTTTATGGTTTGAAAAAGCCGGACTTAGTGATTTGAGGGTTGTGGAAACGGGTCCGTACTTTTTCTGGAGCAAGCTTGTCACGATAGTGAGCGGAAGGAAAGAGTAATATTTTAGCGATTCGACAACTATTTGTGGAACTCGAAAAGATAAGAAAACTTGTAAACCTCAGTAAGTTCGATATCTGTCATGAGAAGTGTGCCTTCGATCCGTTTAGGCTTATCTACATTTCTAAAGCTGGAAGTAGAAAGGTGAATTTGTTCAAAACTCTCATTACGTCTTCTTGCTCCTTCGACTGTAGGTATTGCGGAAACGCTTGGAATAAGGGGGTGAAAGCTACACCTCAAGAAATTTACAAAGCTTTCAAGCTTTTGAAGGAAAAGGGGTTCGTTAGCGGGGCATTCATAAGCAACGCCATAAGCGATCCAGAAAAATCGATGGAGGAGATTTTAGAGGTTGGAGAAATGATCAGAAAGGAGAATCCAAGTTACCTCCACCTCAAAATAGTGCCCGGAGCGAGCA
The DNA here is from genome assembly GCF_015521575.1 of Ferroglobus sp. Classification (NCBI taxonomy): domain Archaea; kingdom Methanobacteriati; phylum Methanobacteriota; class Archaeoglobi; order Archaeoglobales; family Archaeoglobaceae; genus Ferroglobus; species Ferroglobus sp. The sequence goes on along the minus strand of NZ_WANY01000141.1, from coordinate 2,563 downwards.
GAGATCAGGTTAAAAGGGCTGCGGAAATTGCAAACAGAATCAGCGTGAACATAGAAACACCATCAAAGAGCGTTTTCGGTGAAATTTGTAGCGTTAAGACGAAAGAAGACGTTCTCAGGAGGTTGAGATGGGGGTTGAAGGAGGCGAAGAAGAGGGGGAAGAGCTTTTCAACCCAGATGATTGTGGGAATCGGAGAGAGCGACGAGCAGATTTTGAAAGTTGCTGAAAAGCTTTACAGAAGTGGAGTGAAGAGAGTATACTACTCTGGTTTTACGCCAATTAAAGGGACCCCCATGGAGAGTTTAAAAGCGGAGGAAAGGGGAAGGGTCGTTAATTTATACAGAGCCGATGCTCTTTTAAGAATCTACGGATACTCCTTCAAAGATCTTAGGGAAGCTCTAACCGACGGCTTTCTACCAAAAGAGGATCCAAAGCTCGTTTTAGCATTAAGGAAGAGAGAACTTAAAGCGATAGAGATCCCTGGAGTCGGGAAAAAGATTGCCAAGCTTTTGGAAAAGGGATACACTCTTGGAGAGATAAAGAGAATGGGGTATTCGGTGAAAAGAATCTCAGCGTTCGTCAATCAAAGAAGACTCCACGAGTTTTCAACCGAATAGAACATCTACAACGTCTCCGATAACGCTCTTTTTCCCGTCTATTATACTTTTCTCGTAAAACTCGGTGTAACCACAGTTTTTACAAATTACTGCATAAAACTCGTTGGACTGAATATCGAAGATTTTCGTCAGTCCAGTTCCGGTTGTTGCAAGCTTCCTCACCTCTGCTTCGGTATTTTTGCATTTAAAACAGCGAAACTTCATCTTCACGGCATCCTCAAATTTCATGAGGAAACTTTGTCGTATGTTATTTAAAGGCTTTTCAGAGATGCACTGGATTTAATATTGAGACGAAGATCAGGGTTAAAATCCCGGCAAGAACGAGCCTCAATCCTGATTTTATTACGTTCTCCTTTGATATCCTCCCAAGCATCAATCCAACGATAAAGAGCAGAAAAAGTCCTATGAGCACAGCATACGGAAAAGCTTCTCTCGCTGGGAGGAAAACGTAGGGAATTAGAGGAATTATTCCGGCAGGAATTGGAGCTATCGCATGGACTATTGCGCTTATTTTCATAGCGAAGCTGTGGGCTTCGTCAATCAGACAGTAATCGTCTTCGAATTTCAAAAGCGACCTTCTTTTCTCCATTGCCGCAACTTTTTGCTCAACTCTTTCAGCTTCAAAAGCCCCCCAGCCGCTTGAAATTCCAAGAGCGAGACTTGTGGCTATCCCGGCAGAAATCACGGCTTCACTTGAGATACCGCTTAAAAAGGCTCCGATGAGCATACCCATGACCGTGAGAACGCCATCAAAAAAGCCTATTACAAAGTACCTTCTTGATATTGTAACGAGATCAGTCATAGAGGCGTATATCTTGAGTTTTTCTTTGTCGATCCGTAGCACCTACTTATCCTCTTTCAAAAAGAGTTAAAAAATTTAGTGATCTCTATAGCTTTATGAAGATTTACGACACTATGAGCAAAAAAATCGTTGAATTAAAGCTTGATAAAACTGTGAGAATGTACGTTTGCGGGATAACCGCTTATGATTACTCCCATATCGGTCACGGGAGAAATCTCGTTTTTTTCGACACCCTAAGAAGATTTCTGGAATTTAAAGGACACAAAGTAATCTTTGTACAAAACTTTACTGACGTTGACGACAAAATAATAAGAAGGGCTATAGAACTTGGAAAAACTGCTAAAGAAGTTTCTGAATTCTTTATTTCAGAATTTTGGAAAGATGCCAAGGCGCTCAATTACAAAAGAGGACTGCACCCTAAAGTAACGGATTTCATTCCGAAGATTATTGAATTCGTAAAAGCTCTTATTGAGAAAGGCTACGCCTACGAGGTTGAAGGCAAGTACGGAAAAGACGTGTACTTTCACGTTCCCAGCTTTGAGAGGTACGGAGAACTCTCTGGTTACTCTGTGGAAGAGTTGAACCGTCACAGAATAGAGCCCGACGAGAGAAAGAAAGATGTGAAGGATTTTGCCCTGTGGAAATCCGCAAAGGAGGAAGACTTTAAAGCAAAATCTGTTTATGACTCCCCTTGGGGAAAGGGAAGACCGGGATGGCATATAGAATGCAGCGTGATGTCTTCGGAACTGCTTGGAGTTCCTTTTGACATCCACGGAGGAGGGATGGATTTAATTTTTCCTCACCACGAAAATGAAAGGGCTCAAAGCTACGCTCTCTTCGGAGTTGAGCCGGTAAGGTACTGGATACACAATAACCTTGTAACGATAAACGGGGAAAAGATGAGCAAGAGCTTGGGGAACATAGTGAGGATAAGAGATGCTGTGAACAAGTACGGTGGAGAAGTAGTGAGATTCTTCCTTCTTTCGGCGCACTACAAATCTCCCCTCGATTACAGTGAAAAAGCAATTGAAAGGTCTAAAAAGAGTTACGAGTATCTCTTAAACACCCTCAGAAACTTGGACATGGAGATAGCTTATTTGAAGACCTTCGGGGAGAAGAGGGAGGGAAGTTTAAAGAGCTACAT
>NZ_WANY01000140.1:0-5254 GCF_015521575.1 Ferroglobus sp. | reverse complement strand
GTACACAGCCATAGGAATAGCGAGCGAAGTTATACTCGGAATACCTTACTGGCTTGGGGTGATCATGGCAGCTTTGATAGTGGTAGCTTACGTCTCTTCCGGAGGAATGTTCTCAACGGCTTGGACGACTTTTGCTCAGTCTCTTTTAATGATAATCGGCGTTTTTCTCACTGTCCCTTTGATAATATCCCACGTGGGAGGAATAGAGCACATAAACTCAGCTCTTGCTTCAATGCCGGAACTTCAGAAAGCTAAAGGATTGGAGGAGGACTTCATGTTCGCAAAGTACTTGAACGATCCTTTCGCCCCAGCCAACGTTCCATTAGCTGGATGGGCATACAACCTAACCCTCTTTGGCATAGCAGTTCCCCTCGGCTTGATGGTCGCTCCTCATGTAGTTAACAACATGCTCACCTTCAAAAAAAGAGAATACACGAGGTGGGGACCACTCGTTATGTATCTCCTTGGCTTTTCCACGATTTTCCTAACATCTCTGGCTGGAATTGCGGCAAGAGTTGCATGGGCTGAAGGAAGGATAGAGATTCCAGAAATAAAGCTCGGAGAGATCAGCGTCAAGTGGTCGGACATGGCTTACCCAACTATTGCTTCAGCTTTTCTTCCAGAGTGGTTGTTCCTTCTCCTCCTTCCGACCATTTTAGCTGGAGTTATGTCCACAACCGACAGGCTGATAGTGACCACCGCCAGCAACATAACCTACGACATTCTGGCTAAAGCTTTTGGTTTGAACGTGAACGGCAGAAAGTTCAAAGTTATTAACGCAATCATCGTCTTCGCAGTGGGATTATCTTCGATTTATTTCGCGTTACACCCTCAGCAGCTCTTAGCTTGGCTAATATGGGCTTCTCTCTCCTTAATGGCTAACTGCTTTTTCTTTCCGATAATTCTCGGGCTTTACTGGAGCGGAATGACAAAAAACGGTGCGAGAGCGAGCATGATTTCAGGTTTACTCCTGACGATCCTAACTTTCGCAATACATGGAAAGACAGTGTGGATATTCGGAATTCCCGTTTACTCGGTCCTCCCGGGATTTATCGCGAGCTTTTTATCCGGAATTTTGGTGAGCGTGATCGAAAAGAGAGTTGGTGTCGCCCGCCCTGTGGAATCCCCTTCATTAATCGGGGGACGCATGGCAGGCGGGCAATAAAATTTAGCTTTTAAAGCTTAAAAAGTTTGTGTAAGGAAATGAAGTGCCAACTTATCCTTCGGCAGCCACCTTTATCTTGTGGAGAAGCTCAGCGGGAGATTTTACGGGGTATTCGATTTTGTCGAGCAACTCCTCGATCTTCTTCCCTTTAACTATTATACCCTCCAGCTTCTCTTTGAGATCTTCTTTGTTGAGGGGGAAGTGAGTTCCCCTAATTCTCGCTAAAACGTGAATCGCCCAATCTATTCCCAGCGCTTCTATTTCGTCATGGTATATCTCCACTTCCTGTTCCTCAAGCCTCTTCTCCTCCTTCAGCTTTTTGTATGCAAGCTTAGCTATTCCCCCAGCCACATGCTCCTTTGGTCTTTCTTCGAGTTCTCCTTCCAAGTACTTCCTAACGGCTTCTTCATCCGCCGTAGCTATGTTCTTCACAGTCTGCTCGGTTATTCCAAGATATTCAGCAATTTCCCTGTACGTTTTGAACGCTTCGTTTTTTAAGACAAGAACGTAGGCTGCTTCCGCGAGACTCGGTAACCACGTGAGATTCCTGAATTCAACGAGTTTCTTCAAACCTCCCAACAGCTTTATAGCCTCCCAAAAAACCTTTTCAGCCATTTTATCTACGTTCACCCCACCCTTCGGCTTTGCGATAATCTCCATTCTCCCACCTCCTCACTCCTCTCCAATTCTGCCCCTCTTCTTTATGTACTCGCTTAGAGGAGCGATTATTTCTATCAATCCGTTTTCAGTTATCTCGAAAACCCACGTCCTTGAGTCGTGTCCGGTCAATCTGCATCCGTCAATCCTTATCGTCCTCAAAACGCTTCCTATCGGTAGTCCGTAGAGATTCACATCCCACCTCGTCTCAATTATTTTCTTGTCCATAACTATCGTTCCGTCGACTATATGGGCAACAGCCAAACCTCCAGCAGCTTCGGCACTCTCGCTTGCTTGAGAACTCCTCTTTTGGGATATCAGCACAGCCGTTTGCCTCCACTTTTTCAGGAAATTGAAGATTTGCCTGACTATCTGCCTCGCGAGAACTTCCTTATGCTCGTAGAGCCCCGTGATGCTGTCGATGACAACGTTCGTGCACTTCTTTTCCCTTATGGCGTAAGCCATCGTATCTATCAAAGCTCTCGTATTTTCCCTCAGCTCGTCGCTCTCCGAAGCGTCGATAACAACGACGTTCTGCTCCACCTTGTTAAAGTCAACCCCCATCGCCTGAGCTTTTTGTTTTAAAGCCGTGTAAAGGAAGTTAGCCGGACTTTCTACGGTTACGAAAAGAACCTTGTAGCCGTGCGCAGCCTGAGTTACCGTAAATTGTTCAGCAAAAACGCTTTTGCCAGTGTCTGGCACTCCGGTAATGTTCATCACAGCCAAATACGGAATACCGCCCAAAGGCTTTTTTACGAACTTTCCGTCCTCTTCTTCCACTTTAAAGAACATTTCGTCAAGCTTAGTTCCAGTCGGAATTCCAAAAAGCTTGGGGGCTTTGCTTTCAAGCTCTTTGAGTTCATAATACTTCGTCATACCAATATAATACTACCGCAGAATGTATAAAAGCCTTATGTTATTTTTAACGTTAAGTTTCTCTTTCGAAATTCTAAAAGGGATCGCAACAGTTTTAACGTTTGAAATTTGAATGAATTTGAAATGCCAAATCTCGGAGAGTTGGTAAGTAAGGGGGAGAGGGAAAACATCGAATTTAAGGAGTATCTTACGGATTATCATTTAAAAGAGGGTAGGAGGCAGTCTTTAGCGTGCCAGATGAACCACCGAATTTTAATGGGGAAGGGTGTAGCTTACTACATTATAGGCATTTCCGACAGCGGAGAGTTTAAAGGAATAAAAAAGGAGGAGCTCGATAAGACTATAGAAGTTCTGGAGGTCATAGCCAAAGACATCGACGCAAAGGTCACTGAAAAGGAAGTTTACGAGGTTAACGGTGGATACGTTGCGGTAGTTGAAATTAGAAAGGACAAGCCAAAGGAGCACATAACAGTTGGCACAGCCGGGCATGTAGATCACGGCAAATCTACTCTCGTTGGTTGCTTAATCACTGGAAAATGCGATGACGGGGATGGATTAACGAGAATATACCTCGACACTTTGAAGCACGAAATCGAGAGGGGATTGAGCGCAGATCTAAGCTTTGCTGTTTTGGGATTCAAAAATGGAAAAGCGATAAGAATGAAAAACCCGCTGAGCAAAGCCGAAAAAGCTTGGGTTGTGGAAAACTCCGAAAAAATAGTGTCCTTCGTCGACACAGTCGGGCACGAACCTTGGTTAAGGACAGCCATAAGGGGTTTGATCGGGCAAAGAATAGACTACGGACTGCTAACTATAGCTGCTGACGACGGCATAATGAGGATAACAAAGGAGCACCTCGGAATTCTGCTTGCGATGGAACTTCCGGTGATAATTGCCATAACCAAAGCTGATAAGGTAAGCGACGAGAGAATAAAAAGCTTGATTTCCGAAATCTCGAAATTGCTGAGAGGGTTGGGAAGAGTCCCGTATCTTCTGAAGAGTAGAAGCGATGCCGAAAAGGTTTCGAGGCTAATGGCTAAAAACAGCTTCGTTGTGCCAATCGTTGTCACCTCAGCCATAACTCTCGCTGGATACGACATACTCGAAGAGCTGCTTTACAGGCTTCCAAAACTCAGATACGAGGAGAGCGACTTTTTAATGTACATAGACAGGATTTACAAAGTCACCGGCGTTGGAACGGTTGTGAGTGGAACGATAAAGTCTGGAGAAATAAGCGAAGGTGACGAGGTGTTCGTCGGACCTTTCTCAGACGGAAGTTTCGTGAAAACCAAGGTTTCGAGTATAGAGATGCACCACTACAGAGTTGAGCGGGCGAAAAGCGGAGACATAGTCGGTTTGGCTTTGAAAAATATTTCCGTTGAGGATCTCAGGAGAGGTATGGTCGTGACAAAAACCGAGCCCTACGCTGTGAGAGAATTTGAAGCTGAAGTTTACGTTTTCACGCACCCGACTAAAATTTCATCCGGCTACGAACCCGTTTTGCACTGCGAAACTATAAGCGAGACCGTGATATTTAAGGAGATCGACAAAGAATTTCTTAAAGCCGGAGATAGGGGAAGGGTGAGGATTCGATTTAAGTACAACCCCCAATACATTATGCCGGGGCAGAGGTTCATTTTCAGAGAGGGTAGGAGCAAGGGAATGGGAGAAGTGGTGAAGATCTATGAAACTGAATCTTAAGGTCAAGCTGAAAAGAGAGGAGAGCGAAAGAGAACGAATAAAAAATTTCAAGGAGTTTACGGAAGTTATAAAAGAGAAAGCGGAAATTCCAGAAGGTTACGAGATCGTCGAAGATTATAACGTTCTCAGTGACTTCGAGTTTTCGGTCGTTTTCATTCTAAAGAAAAATTACGATTACTTCTACCACGTCGTCGAACCAATTCTTGAGGAGGATTACGAGAAGTACAGAGAGGAGATTATTAAAAGGGTTGAATATACTCTCCCCTACGATGCCGATTTTAAGGATAAGGCAAAAACGATACTTTCGAGCTACGACAGACTTCTTGAAGCTTTAAACCTTGATCCAGACGATTACCACTACTATGCTCTCCTCTATTACTTGCTCAGAGACACCATTCTCTTTGGGCCGATTACTCCTTTGATGAGGGATCGTTTGCTTGAGGATATAAGTTGCAATGGGTATGGGAAGCCGATATTTGTTTATCACAGGAATTATCAGAATCTGCAGACGAACATAGTTTTTTCTGAAGATGAGCTCGACAGCTTCATAATTAAGCTTGCGCAGCAGTCCGGGAAGCATATTAGCATTGCTGAGCCGATGCTTGATGCGACTTTGCCTGACGGAAGCAGAATTCAAATGACGTTGGGAAGAGAGGTCACCGACCATGGCTCAACATTCACAATCAGGAAGTTCAGAGACGTTCCTCTGACGCCGATAGATCTGATAGCCTGGAAAACCTTCAGCTTGGAGGAAATGGCATACCTCTGGCTCTGCATAGAAAACAAAAAGAACTTGATCTTCGCCGGAGGAACAGCAAGCGGAAAAACAACAAGCATGAACGCCATTAGCTTGTT
>NZ_WANY01000139.1:0-3930 GCF_015521575.1 Ferroglobus sp. | reverse complement strand
TTGAAGAAGTGGGCGTGCCTTACAGAATATACAAGCTTAGAGCTTCGGATTACACCGAAGTGATGGCTGAGGTTATGCAGTCGAAGGGGTTGATTGTGGGAAGTCCAACTCTAAACAGAGAGATATTTCCAAGCGTGGCAGCTTTTCTAACCTACATGAAAGGTTTAAAGCCTTTTAACAAGGTTGCGGCAGCTTTCGGAAGCTATGGATGGAGCGGAGAGGCTGTGGGGAAAATAGTGGGGGTGTTCGAAGAGCTGAAGTTCGAGGTTGTTGGAGCAATTAGGTTCAGGTTCAGTAGCGATGAAAAGTCTGAAGAACTGAAAGAGCTGGGAAGGAAGTTGGCTGAGAAATTATGAGGGGCATTTTAATCTCTTCCGTTGAAGAAAAGGCTGGAAAAACCTCGTTAATTCTCGCTCTGAACGAAATATTTTCTGGATACAAAACCGCGTACTTCAAACCCTTCGGAACGAGTCCGGTTAGGGAGGGAGAATTTTTAGTTGACGAGGATTTGAAAATAGTTGAAGAGAATTTCAGCAAGAGTTTGAATCCCATAGTCCTTGACATGCCCTATGCTGAGTTCGTTTATTCGAGCGATTCCGTTGAGTTGAAAAAAGCCATAATTGAAGCTTACGAGGAGCTCGACGCAGATATAGTTTTCGTGGAAGGCTCGTCTGAATACAAAGTTGGGAAGTCCCTCGGCATTAGCGATGATATGGTTGCGGAAATACTCGACCTCAAGGTGTTGGTTATCGCAAAGTACTCGAACGACTTCGTGATAGACAGGGTTCTTACGGCTAAGGATGTTTTTAAAGAGAGGTTAAGAAAGGTTTTAATCAACCAACTCACTGGGTACAAAACTTCTTACGTAAGTGCAGTGGTTGGGAAGGTTTTTACCGAGAACGACCTGAGCGTTGTGGGGGTTTTGCCGAGGGATCCTCTCCTTGCGGGAATGTCGATCGAAGAGGTGAGAGAAGCAGTCGAAGGGGAATTCGTTGTTAAAGCTGAGGAGGGAATAATCGAGCATTTTATCATCGGTGCGATGTCGAAGAGGTCTGCTGAAAAGTTTTTAGCTGGAAAGGATAACTTAGCTGTAATCACCGGCGGAGACAGAAAAGACATCCAGCTTCTCGCTCTGAACTACAGCAACGTCAAATGCCTAATTCTCACGGGGAATCTTTACCCAGAGAAAGACGTAATTGAAAAGGCAAGCAGAAAAGGTGTTTCGGTAATAGTTGTTCCCGAGGACACGTTAACTACCACTGAACAGCTTGAGGAGGCTATGAGGAAGGCTAAGATAAAGGGAAAGGAGAAAATAGAGAGGATGGTTGAGCTCGTTAAAATGCACGTGAATGTAGATGAAATAGAGAAGTACATTTTCGACTGATCACATTCTTTCCGGAGCTTCTATTCCGAGGAGCTCAAGTCCGTTTCTCAAAACTATTCTCGTCGCATCGACTATGGCAAGTCTGTGCATTCTCACCTTTTTATCGCCAACGAGAACTTGGTGATCCGTGTAGAAATCGTTGAAAGCGTTGGCAACGCTCATGAGGTATTCCGCAAAGATGCTCGGTTTCAACTCGTTAATAGCCTTTTCGAGATAGAACGAAAACTTGGACAATCTCATCACTAGTTCCCTTTCTTTGTTCGTAATAATCGCCGGATCGAACTCCAGCTCAGCTTTCCCAGATTCTACAGCCTTTCTGAGTATGCTGCAAGACCTTGCGTGACTGTATTGGATGTAGCTTGCCGTTTGTCTTTCGAAGTCCAGCGCTTTGCTCCAGTCGAAAGTGAAGGGCTTTTCCGGAGAAACTCTTACGAAATCGTACCTTATCGCTCCCACAGCGACTACTTTTGCGATCTTCTCATCCACGCTTCCTCTTTCCCTTAAAATCCTCTTAGCCTCTTCGAAGGTTTTCTCAAGAAGTTCATCAGCTGAGACGAACTTTCCTTTCCTCGTGCTCATTGAACCTTCTGGCAGAGAAACGAACTCGAAGAACAAAACTTCTGGAGGTTTTAAATCAAGCAATTCGAGAATTTTCGAAAGTTGCTCGGAGTAAAGCTTGTGATCGGCTCCAAGGACGTTGATAAATCTTCTAAAGTTCTCGTTCTTCCACAGGTGGTAGGCGAGGTCTCTGGTTATGTACAGTGTCGTTCCGTTCTCCCTTCTCATGATAACTTCCTTTTCAATTCCGTAATCCTTGAGATCGACCTTCCAGACGTCATCTTTTTCCAATAACCCCTTTTCCTCAAGCATTTTGAAAATTCTCTCCACGTAGCCGTTCCTCACGAAGTCAGATTCGTAGATGAAATCATCGTGATGGATGTCGAATTTTGCAAGGGTTTCTCTTATTCCCTCTAAAGCCTTGTCAACGACGAACTTAAAACTCTTCGAGACCTCTTCATCCCCTTCTTCGAATTTCAGCATCAGCTCATCGACTTCCTTCTCAAGCTCCGGATTCTCTTCAATGTCCTTGTTTATCTTTACGTAAACCTCCGCTACCGCATGATCCGGCTTTGTTTCCCTCAATCCGTACTTCAAATATCCTAAAACAGCTGCAGCAATCTGTCTGCCCATGTCGTTTACGTAGTAGTGGGTCGTAACTTTAATTCCCGCCTTCTCCATCATTCTTGCTAAAGTATCTCCTATAATCGCATTCCTGAGATGTCCTATGTGTATCGGTCCATCGGGATTGGCTGAGGTGTGTTCTATTAGAACTTCTCCCCCAAGGTTTAAGCTGCCGTAATTCTCATCCTCGTCGAGAATTCTTTCCACCGTGTCTGAAAGAAACTCCTCGTTTACGAAGAAGTTTATATAGCCATTTACGACTTCTACACTGCCTATGTACGTGCTTCTCTCGAATTCGATTTCTGAAACGAGCTCTTCAGCAACTTTTTGGGGGTTTTCCTTCTTCTCTTTCGCAATTTTAAAGGCTATGGTTGTTGACAAATCGGCGAATTCGCTTTCTCTGATGTACCTGTCCTCGCAGTTTAGGAGCTTTTTGACCTCTCTGTAAAACGTCCTGAACATCTAATCCACCTTGTATCTGAGTATTGCAGCTATTCCGCCGAAAGCATTCATTAGCATCGCACCTTCTTCGGATTCGGTCGAAATAAAAACGACCTTGGCTCCAGAAGACTCGGCAAGCTCCGCCAACTCCATAACGACGTCCTTTCTTTCAACTTCCTCCATCTCCACGTTGTCCTCTTCGCAGTACATTTTCTTGCTCGTGTTGTCCTTCAGAGTTATTTCCACCGTTTTACCACACTTCGGGCATCTGTAAGTTACCCTCTCGTATCTGAGTCCTTCAGAGATCAGTAATGTGTCTACGGCTCCGTAGCTTAAGTATTTCCTCACTTCTTCCTCTCCGTAGGCTGCCAAGCCATCTTTTACGACTTCTTTGAGGAACCTGTTCATTATCTTCTTCTCCTTTATTATGTCCAGTTCCTGCAGAACGTCCTCAGCTTTTTCCACGAGCTCGTAAAGTCCGCTTTCGTCGGTGTAACCAACATCGAAAAGCCCGAGAACCTTCTTTTGAAGTTCGTGGTGCAGATACTCCCCCTCGTAAAATTCCTCTTTCGTCGGAGACGGACCTCCTATCAGTATTCCTTCAAGTTCCTCCTTAATCGGAAGAAACGCCTCACTTGCTTTATCTCCAACTCTTTTGTAGAACTCGTGAATCGCTATTTCCCTAAGCCTTTCGAATCTAACGCTGCTCTGCCCTCCCTGTCTGTGCTTTCCGGGAACGTTGGAAGTGGCGTGAGCGAGAACTTCAATTCTATTCCCCCTTAAGACCCCTATAGTTGCTTCTCTTCTGTCGAGGACTATTAAGCCGTAAACTTTCTTCTCCTTCAACATTTCTTTTAGTGGATCGAGGTAAAACCTTGAATCGCAGTGGTACTTGTACATCGGAACAGGCTCGGGGGGAATTA
>NZ_WANY01000138.1:0-4211 GCF_015521575.1 Ferroglobus sp. | reverse complement strand
GAGAGACTCGTCGCTTTGAGGAAGTACATGAGAGCGAGAAACGTCGGAGAGCAGCCTGACGAAGATAGCCTGAGGAAAGCGGGTCTTGATGCCGAAAGCGCTGAGAGACTGTATCGCTTACTAACCATAGCGAGCTACAATGAGAGGTACGCCATTCCAACTCTCCATAGGGAATACCTTGACGTTGCATCTTCAGAGGAGAGGAAGGGAGGAAAAGGATTCGGCATATCGATCGGACCGAGGGGAGGACTATGAGGAAAGTGAAAGACTGCTACAAACTCCTATCAAAACTTTTGCAGTATCCCAACGATCTCGTTGAGATTAGAATTGCTGCGGAAGAACTCTACAAACTGATAAAAGATATCGAATCTGAAGAAATCGAAGAAGCGAAGAAAGAGTTCGAGAAATTTATCGAGTTTCTCAAAAAGTCGAATATAGAAGAAATCGAAGAAGAGTACGTAAGAACTTTCGATTTATTCCCCCTCTGTCCCCCTTACGTCTTCCACCACGTTTGCGGGGAAAGCTACAGAAGAAGCGAGTACCTCGTTAAGCTCGTGGAGATCTACAGAGAACATGGATTCGAACCGGAAAAAACCCTGAGAAAAGAGCTTCCCGACCACATAGCCATGATAACAAGCTTCTTGGGAGAGTTGGAAGATAGACGAAACTTTCTGGAATTTATCATAAAAGGTTTAAATAAAATGGTTGATACCGTGAAGAAGAAAGAAACTCCATACAAAGCACTTATTCTCCTAACCCACGCTTTATGCTCCGCAGATCTAAAATTTTGGAGTAAAAAATTGGAGGGGGTGATCGAATGTTAGACACGCTAATTTTTGTGGTATTGCCGTACGCTGCGATAGCTCTCGCTTTATTCGTCACGCCCTATCGGTATTTCAAAAACAGACTTGACTGGAGCGCATTTTCAACCCAGTTCTTAGAGAGAAGAAAGCTCTACTGGGGCAGCATCCCCTGGCACTACGGAATCGTAATTGTTCTTGCTGGTCACCTGATAGGATTTCTGTTTCCATCAGCTGTGCAGAGCGTCCTTTCGAATTTCTCCTTGCTTATCGCGTTAGAAAGTATAGCGCTGTCTCTCGGATTGCTTGCGTTGGTGGGCAGCGTAATTTTACTGATTAGAAGAGCTTCCGGGATAGTTAGAGCTGTCACAAGCTATTCCGACTGGATAGTCCTTCTGCTTGTGCTCAACCAAGCAATAACCGGAGTCTACATGGGAGTTTTCGCCAGATGGGGGATGGAATGGTATCTACACACTGCAGTACCGTGGCTTTATTCACTGCTCACGCTAAATCCGCAAATAGGCTACGTTTCCGAGCTGCCACTGGTTTTCAAGCTTCATGTAGCTGGAGCATTTCTGATATTAGCGGTGCTTCCCTTCACGAAATTTGTGCACTTCCTCTTCCTACCTCTTGACTTCCTAAAAGATCCACCTCTGCTCTACAGATGGGCGAGTAGGAGGGAGAAGAAGGTGGTCATAGGAGAAACGAAAAAGATCTGATTTCGGGGGGTAAGAATGGCAAGTGCTGAGGAGTTGAAGAAGAAGTACGGTTTGAAGGGTGATCCGAGGGAGGGTTTGATAGCAGCAACCCTCGGATTTTTCGTAGGGTTTGCGGCAGTCGCTCTGTACGGACCTACCGCAAAAGAATTTAAGGACGTAATGGGTCTTTCGGGAACTTTGCTTGGATTACTCGTGGCTATACCCCAGCTAACCGGTTCGCTCTTCAGAATTCCTTTCGGTGCTTGGGTCGATAAAGTCGGTGGCAAAAAACCAATGCTAACGCTGCTATCCCTTTCAGTTATTGGAATGGCCGGTTTAACGACTCTGCTGTTTCTCTATTACCCCCACGGACTTACAATGGAGATGTATCCGCTCATATTACTCTTCGGAGCTTTGAGCGGTTGCGGAGTGGCTACATTTTCAGTCGGAATCCCTCAAACTTCCTACTGGTTCCCGCAGAAAAGACAGGGATGGGCTCTCGGGACTTACGCTGGATTAGGCAATACCGCTCCCGGATTTTTCACGTTACTCATCCCCTTCGCTTTAGCCGCTCTTGGATTGCCGGGAGCTTATTCGGCATGGTTCTTGTTCCTCCTTGCTGGAACGATAGTGTATGCGATCATAGCCCACGATGCCTACTACTTCCAGCTTGTAAAAAAGGGAGTTCCGAGGGATGAGGCGATAAAAATAGCAAAGGAGCTCGGACAAGAGCTCTTTCCCTCTGGAAAACTCGTTGACGCCCTAAAAATTTCCGCAAAAATAGGCAGAACGTGGGCTCTCGTTGCTTTGTACTTCACCTCTTTCGGTGGTTTTCTCGCCCTAACCACATGGTTCCCAACTTACTGGAGGCTTTTCCACGGTTTTGATATAAAAACTGCTGGAATTCTCGGAGGAGTTGGATTCTCTTTGCTTGCATCGTTTATCAGAGTTTACGGAGGTTATCTAAGCGATAAAATGGGTGGAGAAAAGACTGCGATAATGAGCTACACTTTAGTTTTAATAGGAGCAGGGCTTTTGACCATTTCAACAAGCTTCGCTCCAGCGTTGATAGGAGAGATCCTCATAGGGGCGGGAATGGGTATCGCTAACGCAGCGGTTTTCAAACTCGTCGCCAAATACGTTCCGGAAGCTGTTGGTGGAGCGAGCGGCTGGGTAGGAGGTTTAGGAGCTTTCGGAGGTTTCGTCGTTCCACCGATCCTTGGTGCCTTCGTCGATGCGTTCGGTGAGCTCGGATATGCAAGGGGATTCATCGTCTACGTGGCACTTGCTCTAATGTCGATAACGATATCCCTGATTTTGAAGAAGAAGTACGGGCACGAAATACACTGAAGGTGAGAAAATATGGAAAAAATAGTAGTGGCAATTGACGGATCGGAATTCGCAAACAAAGGGCTCGAAGAGGCAATAAAAATAGCAAAGAAGTTCAACTCAAAAATTTATTTAATCTACGTTGGAGAGCCGATAGACTTCGAAGAAGAGAGTTGCGCTGAAGCTTACAAAAATGCCACAGAAAACTACGCAAGAAAAATACTCGGTGAAGCAAGACAGAGAATAGAAAAAGAGGGGTTGGAAGCAGAAGAGATCTTCTGCTGGGGAAGAGCTGCAGAAGAAATAGTCTACCACGCTTCCAAAATAGGAGCTCAACTCATCGTAATTGGTTCAAGAGGAAAAGCTGTAGGTAGGTTCAAAAGAATGCTAATAGGAAGTGTCTCCAAAGAGGTCGCAGAAAGGGCTGAATGTTCTGTGCTTATTGTAAAATAGTTTTTTGTATTTATTAGATTTTATTTATCTTTTTGTTGAGTTTTCCAACCGAACTATTGAAAAATTTGCGCTAACTGACTTTCAATCCTCTTTTCATCGAGTTGTAGAAGTTTCCTGAGATAAGTTTTGATCGACATTTACCTTTCAATCCTCTTTTCATCGAGCTCTGTTGGAGATGAGAGTAACATCCCTCCTTCTGCTTGACGCTTTCAATCCTCTTTTCATCGAGCCTATCTTCTGGATTCATGTTGTCCTCTCCGATTTCGTCAACTTTCAATCCTCTTTTCATCGAGGAACTCGCTTGCGAGATGTCTTAAGGTAGCTCCTAAATTCAAAGTCTTTCAATCCTCTTTTCATCGAGAAGTATTGTATGATGGATACGGGACGGTGTTAGAGGAAGGCTTTCAATCCTCTTTTCATCGAGTTACCTATGGGTCGTAAAGCTCGATTAGGTAAACTCATCGTAGCTTTCAATCCTCTTTTCATCGAGTGCAGATGGAAGAACTGAGAATGGTTGGATTGTTTGGATATACTTTCAATCCTCTTTTCATCGAGTCGGCTAAGAAAAAGTTCGCAGATTTTGCTCGCTCTTTCAACTTTCAATCCTCTTTTCATCGAGGTTCTTGTAAATCTAGCCGAATAAAGACTTGGCGTATTCTGAACCACTTTCAATCCTCTTTTCATCGAGAGGAACTCTCTGAAATGCTTAATATCTAAAAATTTAGTTATCTTTCAATCCTCTTTTCATCGAGCTTTGAGCTTAGCCCTAATCTTCACTACCTCCACCTCCTTAACTTTCAATCCTCTTTTCATCGAGTTGGTGAAGGTAGAACACTAATAAGCAAACATCATACATACTTTCAATCCTCTTTTCATCGAGTTCGAACATTCCACGCAAGAAATCGAAAAACTCTCCCCAGAAGCTTTCAAT
>NZ_WANY01000137.1:0-3902 GCF_015521575.1 Ferroglobus sp. | reverse complement strand
GTGTAGTAAACCCTCTTTTCGAATTTTAATTCTCTCGTTCTGAAAAACTCCTCGATCGTCCTCAAAGCAGTTTCAGCGTCGCACCTCAGCGAGAGTTTCACAAATACGGGGTTTCTTTATAACCTAAAAATTTTTCTAAGATGAGGGCTTTATCGCTATCTCCGTCTCGTCTATTACATCTGACGCAAAGGGTATGTCGAGTACCAGCCTCAGCTTAGCCGATCTTATCTTCGACCATGCATCACCCATTATAACTGGTCCTTTTATACCGGCTTTCTCCATCACCCGTCTCGGGGAAATTGGACTCAAACTGGATGCAAGGATGTATATCACGTTATCCAACGCTGGTTTCCACGAAAACCGTACTTCGCCCGGCATTTTCATTTTGGCCAACGTACCCCTATACCTTGTCATGCCGTGATCGAATACAAACTCCAACCTGAGCTCCTTCGATTTACCGCTCGCAGATCTACTGTAGGTTAGCGTACCTTCAATCCTTCCATCGATTACTTTTAATTCAGCAGCTCCCCATTCTCTTTTATTAGATACTTCAAGTCTATTTCTGAAAAGAGTAACTTCGTGGTTTAAGGGCGGTATAACACCGAGCACTATCTGAATACCTTTGACCGTTAGCTCAGGCTCTACTATTTCATATCCGGGGATTTTCACCCACTTGGGCGCGCTTATCTTTATTCCGGACACATTCGCCACTATATCTACGCTACTCACATCCGCTGTAGGCTCAAGCTCTTGGATGTACTCAGCCTCCTTATCGACATTCCCGAAAAACAGTTGAAACTTTCTACCGTGCTCGCCGCTTTCATCGGCTCTAATGGTTATTATACCTCTTCTTGCCAATATCGGTCTTTCCATTACGAGTTTATCCCCTTCCACTCTGAGAAGGCTGGACAAACGTTCTAAGACTCTGGAGGTCTTTGAGTCGTAGCACCAAATTAACATGACCCCCCGAATCCTCCAACGACCAGAAGAGAAAGAATTGAAAGCTTCATTAAGTCCAGATTCCTATTTACGGCTAAGCTCCCTTTTAGTATCGCTAACAAGATTAGCAGACTACTAACTCCCAAAGTCAAGCAAACTACCAAAGGACCTCGTCTAAGTCCGCTCTTGAATACTATGAGTTCTGCCACCCTTTCACCTCCGCAATTTTTCGTTAGTTGAGCTGAAAAATTGAACCTCCACCGCTTCGAAGCTCATCAGTAGATTGAATAATATTCCGGTAAAGTAAAATTTACGAATCTCGGTAAAGCTTAAAAATCTTGATGAAGATTTAAAGTCGAATTCGTGGGGTGAATGGATGATAACAGTGGAAAATCTTCGTAAACGCTACGATGGTAATCCAATTCTCGACGGTTTGAGCTTTACAGTTAAAGATGGAGAGATCTACGGCTTGCTCGGACCGAACGGAAGTGGGAAGAGCACGACCATGAAGATTCTTTCCGGAATTCTCAAACCCGACGAGGGGAATGTGATCATCGAAGGGGTCAACGCATCAGAAAATCAATTGAAGGTGAAGGAAATCGTTGGTTTTGTCCCTGAATCTCCGACCCTTTACGAGTCTCTCACTCCAGCCGAACTCTTCGATTTTATAGGAAAAGTTAGAAAAATTCCGCGAGGATTGCTCGAAGAGAGAGTTAACGCCTTTGTAAAAGCTTTCGGAATAGAAGAGTATCTGGATCAGTTCATAGGAACTCTCAGCTTCGGAACGAAGCAGAAAGTATCAATTATCGCCGCTCTCCTACACGATCCCAAAGTTCTCGTTCTTGACGAGGCTATGAACGGACTCGACGTAAAGTCAGCAAGAATATTCAGAGAGTTGCTGCTGGAGTACAAAAGGAAGGGAAAATCTATCGTTTTTTCGACTCACGTTCTTCAACTTGCAGAGATAATCTGCGACAGAATCGGAGTAATTCATAGGGGAAGGATAGTAGCGGAAGGAACAGTGGAAGAGCTGAAGAAGAGACTCGAAGAAAAGAGTTTGGAGGACGTGTTTCTAAAAATAACCGAAAGCAGAGAAGAAGTTCTTGAAATAGTTAAGGCTCTGAAGTGATACCATGCTGGAAACCATTCGAGTTCTCTACAGGGAGCTGAATTATCAGATGCTTAGAAGAAATCCGATGATGGACGAGGAGAAAATCAATAACAGAATTAAAAAGTTCGGTTTGAAAAAAGGGGTGATAATAAACGCTTCCCCGCTGCTAATTTTCGGCAGCTTCATGGCTCCCGCTGTGCTAACCGGAAAGGAAGTCGCTCTGATGTCTTTAGCCGTTACGCTTTCAACCTTCGCTTTCATCTTTTCGATTTACATTTCCACTTTTCACACGTCCTTGCTGTTCTCCGTTGGCATTTTCGAGCCGTTAAAACAACTGCCCCTTAAACTCGAATATTTTTACCTTCCTTCCCTCCTACTCCTTGACTCGGTAGGAGTTTTATTCCTCTCGTTACCGAGTGTTATTCTTCTGAGCTTTATCAGCCCCCTTGAATCGTTTCTCCTCCTTCTGTGGGTTTTCATGGGGGTTTTGATAGGACAAACAATAGGACTCGGAATCTTTCAGATTTTCGGAACGAAAGTTGCTTTCAGAAAAACGAGATTTGGCTTTCTGAAAAGTACGGCGAGAGTAATTGGCGTTCTTGCATTTATCGGAATCTTCTACTTTATTCACTACCTACAAACGAAAGTCCTCGAAAATGCAGAAGAAATCTCGTTTATCTTCAAATTTTCCATAGCCTATCCGATTTCATCGTCCTCGATCGTCGATCCGGAAAAGAGCTTAGTCCTCCTGATTTTTTACGCCGCAGCTTTCATACCAGCTTACTTCTTCGTTTCTAAAAGAGTTTGGAGTTCTCTGACGCAACCGAAAGTAGTTTTCGAAAAAAGTAGAGTTGGAAAGTTCACGCCCGCATTTGGCGGAGTTTTGCTCACGCTAATCCTTAAAGACTTCCGCCTCGTTTTCAGGAGGGCAGCGTCGATAGCCGGACTGTTCGTTCCGATGTATTTGGTTCTTCCGCAGCTATTCTTCGTTCTGGAAAGCAGGGAATTCCCGAGAGAACTGTTGACCAGCCAGATCTTTTTAATTTCTTTATTTTCCATAATAAGCTCAGATGTTATTCTCAAGGTCGAGGGTAAAGAAATCGACTTTCTGAGATCGTTGCCCCTCGCAAAATCCATATTTGCTTTAAGTAAAGCGCTGTCCTCTTCGATCGTCCCAACAACGTCTTCGCTTTTTCTCGTCTTCTTGGCTGCGTTTTTCGAAGTTAAAAGCCTGATCTTTATCCCTCTCGCGATAACGCTACCGCTAAACGTCTCGCTGTTCACTACGTTCTACCTTTTCCGCAAAGCTGAAGATGTCGGCATTCCGGAAAAGAGTTTGCCTGAAACTCTCCTTCTTTTCCTGCTTAACGGAATCATCGCCGGAATTTCTCTCCTTCCTCTATTACTGTTTGATTTCATCAAAGGTGTGATAGCGAGCTTCGTCATCGCTTCACTCATTTCCGCAACGCTACTTACAAAGCTGAGATAACTTTCACACGGCGAAGCATATCTTTTATATCGTTGAGGCAAACATACCGTTATGAGCGAAAGAGCGGTAATGGCTATCGGCTTAATAATCGGCTTACTTTTTGGCATGAGCGGAATTTCCACGCTTTTCGACTTCCTCAACAAGACTATGGAGGAGACAGAGCAAAAACTTGCTAACATGGGAGCGATGTCGACTCTCGTACTGCTGATCATAGCGATAATCTTGATCGTAAAGGTTAGGGTTATCTCCTCGCTGATAGTCGGAGCTATAATCGGAGCGATACTGAACGTTATACTGGAAATGAACGGCATTCGCGTTTTCGATGAAATTTTTACCCAGCTGCTGCAATTCATTCAATAGAGG
>NZ_WANY01000136.1:0-15892 GCF_015521575.1 Ferroglobus sp. | reverse complement strand
CTTCCCTTCCACCGTCACTCCCATGGAGACAGCTGTGCCGAGAACTTCTTTGACAGCAGCTTTAAGCGAGTAAGCAAGCATCTGCCTCTTTTTTATCTTCGCTATCTTTATCACTTGGTCGAGCTTTAGATCTCCGACGATCTCTCTTTTGGTTGCTGAAGAACCTTTTTCTATGCCCAACTCCTTTTTTATCAGAGCGCTTACGGGAGGAACACCGACTTCTATCTCGAAGCTCCTGTCCTCGTGGACTATTATCTTCACAGGCACTGGCAACCCGTCGAATTCCTTTGTTGCTTCGTTTATCTTGTCAACTACTTGCTTTACGTTAAGTCCAAGAGGACCAATTGCTGGACCTAAGGGTGGACCGGGAGTTGCTTTTCCGCCCGGAACCAAAACCTCGACAGTCTGAACAGCCATATCACTCCACCTCCTCTTTCTTGTCAACAACTCTTACATGATCAGCCTTAACCGTGATCGGGATCGAAACGACCGCTTCAATAAGTTCAACCGTTATTTCATTCCTCGCCTCGTCGACTCTCTTAACAACAGCCAGCTCACCCTTGAAAGGACCGGAAATGATTTCAACAGTATATCCTTCTTTTATCTGCTCGGCAGCCTTTCTTGGGGTTAGGAAGTGTTCGATCTCGTTGAATGAAACCTCACCTCTTACAAGCCCTTTCACGTGGGGGACTCCTCTAATCGACTTTACGAGGTCTTCCGTGCTTTCTGCTTCGACGATAACATAGCCTTTGAGCTCTTTCGGAGCGAGAATGGAGTAAACGTTAGCTTTGTTTTTCTTAGCTACCATCGACATCATATTAGCCACGAGCCTTTCCTGATTTGCCGTGGTTTTCACAACAAAAAATCTGCTCATCTCAACGCCCCCGGAAGGACATCCATGAGAAGGTAGATCACGAAACCTATGAAGCCCACGATGAACATTACAGCCACAGCTACCTTCGTGGTCGTCCAGAACTCCTCTTTATCCGGCTTCCTTGTCATTTTGAGGATGTTTATGTACTCTCTGATAGTGTTGCTTAGCATAGAAAATTGAAGGGGTTGAATTGTTTTTAAGCTTTACTTCACGAAATCGATTCCAAACCTCTTTACCGGTGGAGCGCCCTTTCTTCCGAGAATCTGAGGCGATTTAACTCCGGTTACTATTATCAGAGTCCTTATAGTTCCCTCAAGTTCCGGATCTACCATAGCCCCCCAGATGATCCTTGCATCCGGATCCACTTTGGTGTAGATTTCCTCAACTATTTTCTCCGCCTCCTCTATGGTCATATCCGGACCGCCGGTGACGTTAACTAAAGCGGCTTTCGCTCCGGTTATGTCCACATCAAGAAGCGGGCTCTTTAAAGCCTTTCTAACGCTCTCCAGAGCCTTGTCCTCTCCGCTTGCCTCTCCAAGTCCAATCATCGCCACTCCGCCCTTCTCCATCACAGTTCTCACATCGGCGAAGTCTAAATTGACGAGAGCGGGCTTGGTAATCAGTTCCGTTATTCCCTTCACAGCCCTCATTAAAATTTCGTCGGCGACTTTGAAAGCCAGATTTATCGGATAATTCGGAACGACATCAAGCAATCTGTCGTTTGGGATGACAATTACTGTGTCGCTGTGTTCTCTCAGCCTCTCCAATCCCGCTTCCGCATTGGACATTCTCACTGCTCCTTCCACCGTGAAGGGCAAGGTAACGACGGATATTGTTAAAGCTCCAGCCTCTTGAGCAGCTTCAGCTACAACCGGAGCAGCTCCAGTTCCAGTTCCACCACCAAGTCCGCAGGTGATGAAAACCATATCTGCTCCTTCTACAATCTTCCTTATGTCCTCCTCGTTCTCTCTTGCCGCCTCCTCTCCTATCTGGGGCAGACTTCCAGCTCCAAGTCCGCGAGTCTTCTTCTTACCTATCAACAACCTCCTATGAGCTTTCGTGTAATATAGATGCTGAACGTCGGTGTTTATCGCTATTAGCTCAGCTCCGTCAATTCCCTCCTCGTAGAGTCTCGTTATCGTGTTGCAACCGCTTCCCCCAACACCGATAACCTTTATTACTGTCTTTAATTCGTGCAGCAACTGAAGAATTTCCTCCTCAACGTTTTCTGCAACCTCTTTTTCTTTTGCAGACCTTTCGAGAGCGCTCTTAATAATTGATTCCATATTTAACCTCCTCTCAGGTTTTTACTTAGTCTTTCCCAAAACACTATTTAAACTTTTGTTTGAGAATCAAGTTAATGATCATCGAAGGGAAAATTTTGCTTTCAGACAGACTCGTCGAAGCTGGAATTTTAATCGAAAACGGGATTATAAAAGAGATAAGGAAGGATCTTTCGGGGAAGAAGCTTAAGGGTTTAATCATGCCGGCTGGGATAGATTCTCACGTTCACCTGAGAGATTTTGAAGAGAGCCACAAGGAGAGCATAGATACCGGAACTCTTGCGGCGTTAAACGGAGGAATTTGCTTGGTGGTCGATCAGCCGAACACGAAGCCTCCGATAGAAAGCTACGAAACTTATTTGAAGAGGGTTAAGGAGGCTGAGAAAAAGTGTTGGGTCGATTACTCATTAAACCTTGCTCTAACGAGGAAAAATGCTGAGAGGATAAGAGAGATTTTCGAGGGGTTGAAGAAGGAGGGATACAATCCGAGAATCGGTGAGGTTTTCCTCCAGCACGAGAGCTTGGAAGTTGGTTACGAAGAAATAGGGAAGGCTAAAGATTTACCGCTGAACATTCACGCGGAAGATCCGGAATTCGTTCTGGGAAACGAGATTCCTAATTTTCTTTACAGAAAGAGGGAGGCTGAAATAGTGGCTGTTGAAAAATGCGTGAAAATTGGGGAATTTTATTTCTGCCACATTTCAACGAAAGAGGCTTTTGAAATTATAAAAAGGGAGGGAGGTTTGGCAGAAGTCACACCCCATCATTTACTCTTCAGCGAAAGGGATTACGAAAGGCTTGGAAATTTCGTGAACGTAAACCCTCCTTTGAGGAGCGAAGAGGACAGAAATTTTCTTCTTGAAAATTTCGACAAAATAGACGTTCTCGCTTCCGACCACGCCCCCCATTTAACTGAGGAGAAAGAGAAGGGTGCGAGTGGATATCCGGGAGTCGAGACGATGTATCCGGTGATGATGGGGTTGGTTTTTAAGGGGGTGATAAACGTTTTCCATCTCACCGATAAAATAGCTAAAAATCCGGCGAAAATATACGGATTCGAAAGGTACGGGGAAATAAAGGAGGGAAACTACGCGAACTTTGCAGTTTTTGACATTTCGGAACTTCAGAAAGTAAAATTAGAGCATCTCCACAGCAAATGCGGATGGACGCCCTACGAGAACTTTCCAGCAGTATTTCCCCATACAGTTATTATAAGAGGGGAATTCGTTAAGCAGAAAGGAGAAATTCTTGATGGAAGGATAGGAAGGGTTTATAGAGTATGATAGAGCTTCCTTTGGCTTTACTCTTTGAAGCCATTAAATCCGAACCTCCGGAAAAAGTTCATCCGAGCGTTGCTTTCGGAAAGTTGATGGGGTTTTTCTATTCAATTTTTCCGAAAACGAAACTTTTCGGCTTCGCTTCTTTAATGATCGTCGTCGCTTTCGCTTTTTTTCTTTCAACTCTTCCGAACCATCTTCCCTCTCCGGCAAGGGAAATTCTTGCGGCTTACCTTCTCTATTCCTCCATTTCCATCAGAAGCATGGTAGAGCACGCAAGAAATTGCCTGCGGAATGGAAGGATTGTTAGAGAGGAGGTTGCGAAGATCGTCAGCAGAGATGTCTCGTCTCTTAACGATTCCAAACTTTCTTCGGCGGTAATAGAAAGCGTGGCTGAAAACTTTGTCGACGGAGTTTTGGCTCCCCTTCTTTACTACGCCTTATTCGGGATTGGGGGAGCTTTGATTTACAGAGCCGTTAACATTTGCGATGCTATGGTAGGTTACAAAGATGAGAAGTTCAAAGACTTCGGTTATTTTTCAGCTAAACTCGACGATCTTCTTAATTTTGTTCCTTCAAGAATTTCTCCGCTGCTGTACTCTCCGAAAGTTGTGAACTGCGCTTTTAAGAAGAATCCAAAGCTCAACGGACATTCCATAGCCGCTATGGCTTGCTATTTAAAGTTAAAGCTCACGAAGGTTGGAAGCTACGTAATAGATGCCGGAAGAGAGCCGGAAATTGGAGATGTGAACAGAAGCTTGAGGGTCTTCATAAGATTGTCAGCAGAGGCAGTACTGCTGTCAGCAGTGCTGCGATTAGCAAGTACTTATACGTTTTGAGCATTGAGCTTTTGAAATAATCGGCGGTTAAAACGTAGCAAAGGTGAAGCGGAGAGATCATAACTCCGAGGAAACCGTAGAGGAATGTTATGAGAACTCTGTCGTAATAAATACTGCCGACTCCGGTGAAGGGTGTGAGGAGGGGTAGAGCTATGGAGGAGTAGCTCATTTCGATTCCCGTGGAAAAAGCTACAAGGAATGAGAGCAAAGCTGCCGCAACGTACGGATTTACGTAACCTTCTATTTCGGTTAGAAATCTTTCTGCTATTCCGTAAGTTTCGAGAATCCTCTTGTAGAGCATGACCGAAAAAACGAGTAGGAGGATCTTCCAGTCGATGGTTTCTCTCAATATTCCCGGAATTTTATTAAGCTTTCTCGCATGAATGGCAAGGACGAAGTTTACGATTAGAAGAGAAATTAGGAGGTCGATCCTTAAGATTAGTGTTAGGAATGCGAGTAGGAAAATCGGGTAGAGGTAGAACAAGTTCGAGTTGTTAGCTTTTTTTCTTTCGAGCCTTCCCTTTCCGAGGAGGAGAAAGCCTGAGAGAGTCGAGAATATAAAAATTGGATAAGTGGATTTGGCAAGGTTAACATAATCCACTTCGAGAATACCGAGCCCTATTATGACGTTCGGGTAAAGGGGCCATATGGTAACCCAGACGTGTCTGAACCAGTAATTAACGAATGTGGCTTTTTCACCGGGTATTTTAAACTTTTTTACGATATCTCCGAGCATTATCGCTGAGATCAAAGCACCTCCGGGCATTGGAAGCAAGCCAATGAGCATCGGAATGATAGCCAAGCTGTAGTAGCCGAAGTTCGAAAGCATGAACTCAGTAATTTTTTCAAGAAAACCGTAGGTTTTCATGCTGTAGCCAAGGGTAAAAGCTAAAACGACTGTCGCTATTAACTTCCACACGCTCCAATCGAGCAGGTTGGCTGTCACATCTGTAAAGGGGTTTCCGCCGTTTAATATCGAGAGTGTCAAAGCTCCAGCTAATACTGCAATGCTTATGTTGTACCTTATCAGAGCGAATGTTACAATCAAAGAGATCGCAAGCGTTTCCAGAGTCACTTTCAGGCGAAAAACTGTGCGGAATATAAAGCTTATATTATTATCCTCGCCAGTGTGTAAGCTAAGAGTGGATTGAGGAACATCAAGAAAAAGAAGAGGTACATAGCCTTCTCTCCAACGTCTTTAAAAGCCCTTTCAAGATCTTCGAAAAACTCTCTTCCCATCACCTTAATTCTGAAATTTTCGACCATAATTTTTGGATTTGCTTTTTCGAAACTCGCATTCTCCAGAACATTCTTTAAAAATTCGAAAACGAATTTTTCTTCCTCTCCCACTGCTTTATAGCTCTTCCTTGGCGACACACCTGTTTTCTCGTGATTGTCTGTTGAGAGGATGTCGGCATCGTATCCCCTCTCCTTGAAAATCTTTAGCAACTCATTTCTCACACGGCAAGAAACGTTGTTTGAGTCGAAAACGATAATAGCGTGTTTTTCACCGGAATAGTTCAGAAGTAATACCGCTACTTTACTGCATATGGATTCGGTCTCAACGAAGAGCTCGTCGTAGTAGTAAAAAAGCTCAACCTCTTCACTTTCCCTAACTTCGAAAAGTTCCTCGATTTCGAGAATGTCTTCGACTCCCAACTCCTTTCCGTGACAGCTGTGGGAGTCTATCAAAATGCAGTTTTTATAAGCTTTCTCAGCAACCGTTTGAAGCTCGAAGGGTAAATCGTCCATGTAATTCCTGCCATGAACGATCACCAAGTTGAAGTCTGAGAGAGGATAAACCTTAACCCAGAATCTCTTTCCTTCAATTCTGTAAGGCTTTTTAGCTTTTACGTCCTCGTAGTTTTCTTTGTCAACGAGTTTTTCCATTTCTTTCACCGAAACTGGATTTTCAGAGTGCATAGAGGCTGCGTGAAGAAAAACGTTCTTTTTCTTCGACATTACTCTTTTTACGAGCTTACTTCCCCCGAGATTTCTCAGAGGTCCCGGATGGATGTTTGCTGCATGCAAAACCACATCTCCAATTTTCACCTTTACGTACTTCCCTTCAAAGTCCTTGGAGTACTTTTCGAACTCCTTTTCAAGCTCCTCTTCATCGTTTGTAAGCCAGTACCAGAGGAATTTTTTGAAAAGAGGTAGAATTTCGACTCTTCCAAATTTTTTGTCAAGGTATTTTAAGAAGAGGAAGGACATTCCGACTCCAGCCAGAGATGTTATGAGGTAGGCTAAAAATCTGTGATTCGCTTGGTAGGAAAATAAGAATGCTGCGGGATATACGAGGAGGAGTATTGCGAGGGGAGCGAAGAAGTTGAACCTCTTTGAGGTGAAGAAAAGAACGGTGGAGATTATAAAGGCTGAAGAAGCGGGAGCGACGACGATAATCTCCTCGTTTCCAGTTTGAACAGCTAAGAAATCAAAGAACTCCGTGAAAATTAAAAAGAAGAGAGCTAAAAAGAAAAGTCTCCTTGAGTTGAAAGCCGAAACCAAAAACCTTGAGACGAGCATGAGAGAGATCAGAATTGAAAGCCCCACAAAAAAGTACCTTTCGACGAAGAATATTTTACTTGACGTTCCGTTCAAGTAGGAAGCTATGACTATCGTGACGAGGGCGATGGTGACGGTAATCCTCTTTTTCGGAACTGAAAATACCTTAGTGTAAAACTTTTCGAGCAGTTCTGGATCGATCATTTGTTGATGAAAAGAGAGATAAGACTTAAATATTTCGGGTGAGTTTTATTTTTATCAAAGTTAAAATCTGTAAATATACGAGTACTGACGATAGATTTATAAACATAATTTTGTGTCTCACAAAGTGTTCTGAAGTCAGTAACGTTAAATGATGAAAATGGAGCTGAACCTGATGAGGAGCGCCTCCACAGACTTGAAAAGGGAGCATGTTGAAATTTTAAAAGCGATCCTCAACGCTTATCCCCATCCAGCTTTTGTCGTCGATCAGAATTTTACGATTATAGACGTGAATGAGAAGTTCGTTGAAAATTTTGAAAACGCTATAGGGGAGAAGTGCTATAAAGTGGTGCATAACCTTGACGCACCGGCTTTGGAATGTCCCGTGAAGGAGTCCATTTCGAAGGGGTTCGTCGGAATTGAAAGGGAGGTTTATCTGAAGGAAGAGGGCAGATGGTACGAGTACTGTGCATATCCATTTAAAGTCGGAAATCGATGGTTGTTCGTCGTTGTAATGCGGGATATAACGAGCAAAAAGCTC
This sequence comes from Ferroglobus sp., assembly GCF_015521575.1. NCBI lineage: Archaea > Methanobacteriati > Methanobacteriota > Archaeoglobi > Archaeoglobales > Archaeoglobaceae > Ferroglobus > Ferroglobus sp. The sequence continues at coordinate 8,372 of NZ_WANY01000136.1, read as the reverse complement.
AGAGAGGAGATGGAGGAAGACAGACTGAAGTTCTTAGCTGGAGCGAACGAAATTTTACAGTTTGTCGGGAAAATGATAAGGCACGATGTAATAAATCAGCTGAACTCGATAATTTCCGCTCTTGAGATTAAAGATGAGCTTGGAGATGAGAAGTTCGTGAAAATAGTGAGGAGTGCTGCAGAGAGGGGTGTGGACATTTTAAAGAAAACGAAAGACATAGAGAAGTTTTTCAGAATGAAGAAAATAAGCGTCAGGAAGGTTGTTGAAAACGTATCAAAAGAGTTTAACGTTGATATAGAAGTGATTGGAGACTGCGAAGTATGGGCGAGTGAAGCTTTGGGATCGGTTTTTGAAAACCTATTCTCTAACTCGATAAAGCACGGAAAAGCTACAAAAATTACCGTGGAGATGAAGTGTTCCGAGGAATGGTGCGAGATCGTAGTTTCGGATAACGGAACAGGAATTCCGGAGGAGATCAGGGAGAAAATATTCGAGGAGGGTTTCAGTTACGGGGTTAGCGGTGGTACCGGAATTGGATTGTTCATAACGAAGCACATCGTAGAGATGTGCGGGGGAGAAATAAAGCTCCTTGACAACTCCGATGGTGCACGGTTTTTGATAAAGCTTAGAAGAGCGAACAAGTGTTCCCAAAAGAATTAGTCTCTATTTTAAACTTTTCACGTGCGGAAAGTGATGTAGATATATATATATAGAAAAATATATTATTTCGAATTTTATACTATTTCTGAAGAAAAATTTAAATTCCGAGCGGTAAAGAAATTCTACTAAAAATTTTTGGAGGAATTATTATGACAAATCTGGAATCAACACGAGTAACCCTCCCTATTCTGGGGGTTATTATTGTCGATTCCAGTTACAACGTTATCTTTTGGAATAAAACGGCGGAAAACCTCTTTAATACGAAAATGGAAGATGTTCTTGGGAAAAACTTGAAAACCGTTTTCGAGAACATCGGTGCGGGAGAATTATTCGATGTGATATTTAAAGGCGAGAAGATGGCTGAAGTAAAAGTAGGTTCAAAAAGTTTGCAAGTCTTTGCTTTTTCGGAAAAGGTTAAAGTAAGGGGAGAGGAGTACTTGGTGATATTTATCGAGGAAATAACTGAAGAAATGAGAAAGGAGAGACTTCGCGAACTAATCGTGAACAACGTTAGAGATGTCATCGCTCTTGTTGACTTTGATGGAAAAATCCACTACGTGTCCCCCTCTCTAACGTTCGTTCTCGGCTACAACGTGGAAGAGGTTGTTGAAAAAAGCGTTTTTGAGTTCGTCCATCCAGAAGATCTCACGGCAGTGAAGAAAATTTTTCAAGAAATAGTAAATAAGGGGGTTGGTAAAGCTATCTGTAGAGTTAAAAGGAAGGATGGAGAGTACGTATGGATTGAGGCGGTAGGGAAAGTTATCTCCTTCGAAGAGAGAATCGGAATAATATCTGCGAGAGATGTAACGGAGACGGTAACCCTCGAAAACCTTTTGAGGGTCATAAACAACGTTGGGAAAGTGATAGTCCACGCAAAAGACAGGGAAAGTTTGCTCAACAACGTTTGTAATGAACTTACGATGTTTTTCCCGGCGGTTTCCATATGGCTGAGAGAGGAGGGATTGGTTAAAAACTGCGGAAAAGATTTTGAAATTTGCAATTTCGCTGAAAAGGTTGCGAAAGAGGGAGAGACAGTATTCGAAACGTGCGAAGTCTGCGGAAAAGTAAAAGCGGCGTTTCCAATGATTGCTGACGGTGAACTCAAGGGCGTTTTGGTAACTTGTCTCGACCGAACGCAGAAGCTTGACGAGGAGGAATTGCAGATGCTTGATGTGTTGGCTAACGACATAGCTTTTGCGATAAAAGCACTTGAACTTGAGGAGGCGAAAAGAAAGGCGTACAGACAGATTGAGGACAACATTTACAAATTTGCAATTCTTGTCGATGAGATAAAAAATCCGCTCATGGCAATATTGGGGCTTGCTGAAGAAAAAGTGGAGGACGAAGAGGTTAGAAGAAAAATAATTGAGCAGGTGGAAAGGATAAAAAACATCGTCAAAAAGCTTGACGAAGGTTGGCTCGAATCGGAGAAGGTTAGGGAATTCCTGAGGCGCTATCTCTGAAATCGGAATTTTTAAATATCCTTGAGTCAACTCTACATCTGATGAAGAAAATGGTTACTGTGGTTTTAATTTTGCTTTTAATCGCAAATGTCTCTGCCAGACCGGAATACATGAAAGATTTCAAAAACTTCAGCGACAAAGTTAAGAAGTGCACGTTATGTCACGTCCAAAGCTCGGGGTACGGAGGACTAAATCCTTTCGGCAGGGACTACGCTCAGATAGGGAGCTTAACCCCGGAGTTGATGCAGCTCGACAGCGACGGGGACAGATTTTCAAATATAGAGGAGTTGCTCAACGGAACGATGCCGGGAGATAAAAACTCCTATCCGGGAAAGAAAGCTCCTGGATTTACCTCTCTTCTTCTATTAGCAATAATAATTTTGTATTTGATGAAGAGAAAGTCTTAAATACCTTTTTTACAGTAGTTGAAAAATAGGTGGCAGCATGAAAATAGCGGTGATGATCCTCACTGCACTGCTAATATCTCCCGTTTCAGCTCAAATAAGCGGGAAAAGCGTTGAGGAGTTAATCTACTGTCCATGCGGATGTGGAGAAATTCTTGCAAACTGCCACTGTGAAACCGCAACGGAAGTAAAGAAGGACATTCAGGGAAAAATTCTTGCTGGTTCCAAGCCGGAAGATGTTTTGAGTGAATACGTGAAAATTTACGGGGCGAACATCCTCGTAAGGAATGAGGAGGTTGCGAGATCGAAAAGTGACGAAACTTTGTATCTTTACTTAGCCGGAATTGGTGTGACTGCTGCGATAGCTTACGCTATAGGGAAGTCTTCAAGGAAGTCTGAAGATTGGAAAGTTAAAAAGAGGTGAGGGAATGAATATTGGATACTTTTCAGTCTTTGCCGGGTTGGTGACTGCTGCGTTCTCCTTTTTAGCGTTTTACTTGGGAGTTAAAAATAAGAACTCGGAACTTTTAAGAAACGCAGAGAGAAGCGCTTACCTTTCAGCTCTCTTCACTTTTCTGGCTTCATTTATTCTCATCTACTACTTCCTCACGGACAATTTTAAAGTGGAGTACGTAGCTTCCTACTCAAGCAGAGCCCTTCCAGCGTTCTACAAATTCACCGCTTTCTGGGCGGGATCGGATGGCTCTCTTTTGCTCTGGGCAGCTATTCTTGCTGGATATTCCGTTGCCTTCTTAAGGCTTGAAAGGAAAGATGCCTTGACAGCTTTATCCATGGCGGGAATAATGGGTGTGCAAACTTTCTTCCTCCTCCTTCTTTCGACGGTCGCAAATCCCTTTGAGGAGCTGGACTTTTTCCCCCAAGACGGACTCGGTTTGAACCCTCTCCTTCAAACTCCGGAAATGGTAGCGCATCCGCCTACTTTGTTCATGGGATACGCTGGAGCTGCCGTAGTTTTCTCCTTAGCTATTGCTGGAGTTTACCTCGCCGAGGATAGATGGGTGATTAGAGGGAGGAAGTGGATCGTATTTACATGGATCTGGCTTACACAAGGAATTTTCTGGGGAGCGATATGGGCTTACAAAGTTCTCGGCTGGGGTGGATACTGGGCTTGGGATCCAGTTGAGAATTCTTCGCTACTTCCTTGGCTCACCCTCTCTGCTTTGATGCACAGCATTATGATTCAGGAAGCGAGGAGAGCCATGAAGCTCTGGAACATTCTGTTAGCTTTTGCAACCTTCGAATTCGTCATCCTCGGAACGTTCATAACGAGGAGCGGTGTTATAAGCAGCGTTCATGCTTTCGGGCAAAGCGGTTTAACTGCTCCCTTCGTTTCGTTCATGCTGGCAGTTCTTGTCTTAACTCTATGGCTGATTTATGAGAAGAGAGGATACATAAAAAGTGAGGACGTCGTTGAAAGTCCGGTATCGAAAGAAGCAACGTTCTTGTTCAACAATTTGATTCTTGTAGCCTCCGCTATGACCGTTTTCTGGGGAACGATATTCCCGCTGGTAAGTGAAGGGTTAACCGGTTATAAGGTAACGATAGGTCCTCCCTTCTACAATCAAGTCATAATGCCCCTTGCTATAGCTCTAATGATTCTCCTCGGCTTATGCATAGCCTTTCCTTGGAGGAGGAGTGCTGGAAAAGATCTTGCGAAAAAGCTTAAAGTTCCCTTCTTAGCTTTTTTGATCGCTCTTTCAGCGTCGCTTGCCCTCAAACTTAAAATTGAGATGGCTTTGGCTTTAGCGATTTTCTTCTTCTCTTTAACAACCCACATTCAGCAGTACATTCAAGATACGATCGCTTTTAGTAACGAGTACAAGAGTAAGAGCTACTTGAAGGTAATTTTGAGAAGAAGGAGGAGATATGGAGGGTATACTGTTCATCTTGGCTTATTGCTCGTTTTTGTTGGAGTAGCCGGAAGCGTTTACGATCAGACGTTTGAGAACGTAAAGCTTGAGTTAAACCAGCCGAAGAACTTCGGAGAGTATACGTTGGTGTACAGAGGACTGAAGTTCGAGGACACACCTCTCAAAACTGTTTGGACGGCTCAGGTGGAAGTTTGGAAGGGTGATACGCTATTGACCGTGTTAACTCCGGGTATAGAGGAGTACAAAACGAGGGGGAGGGAAGAGATAAGGAGAGTCGACATATACTCCGAGCCTCTTAAAGACCTTTACTTAATATTTAACGGTGGAGGAAAAGATTACATCTTCCTTGAAGTTAAAATCAATCCGCTCGTCAACCTCATATGGCTCGGTTGCTGGATAATGACCTTCGGCGGGATATTTGCGCTAATCCCAAGGAGTTTGGTTAGCAAGTACGTATTCAGCGAAAGAGGTGTCGCGGCATGAAAATTAGAAGTCTCATCTTCATTTTTTTCCTAATTTCAATCTCCTCAGCTTTAACGGTAGATGACGTTGAAAAAGACGTTATGTGCGTTTGCGGTTGTGGAAAGGTCCTTGAGAACTGTGAATGTGCCACAGCTGAAAGAATGAGGAAAGAAATAGGAGAGATGATTGCAAAAGGGATGACCAAGGAAGAAATAATATCGGAGCTACAGGCGACCTACGGTAAAGAAGTCCTCGTAAATCCTCCGAAAGAGGGAGTTTTTCTTGGTTTATGGTATTATCCGGTGGCGATTACAATAGCGGGAGTTTCGATAGTTTACGTTCTTCTCAAAAGAAGGGGAGGAAAGTGGTACGGAGACCCAGACGAGACGATTAACGTTGACGAGGAGTATTTGGAAAGATAGCTAAGTTTTTTATCCCTTCTTCTCAAGCTAAGAACATGCGCACAAAAGGTTACAAACTTCTGAACATTCTCTACGAATCTCTCGTTTTTGCGATGTCGGTAATCGTTCTGCTCCTTCTCATCGGTTACATATACTGGATTCTCACCCAGATTTACACTCTAATTCAAACTGGAAGTAAGGAGGTGTTCGACAAGATAGTGATTGAAATCCTGACCTTTCTCGTTTTGATAGAACTCGTGAGAATATTCACCGAGTACCTTGAATTTAGAAGGGTTAGACTTTACTTAATGGCTGAACTTGCGGCAATTTTCATCTTGAGGGAGATGTTCATAATTCTCTACACGAAAGAGTTCGACTGGCTTTCACTAATTGCTTTTTCCGTCCTTATACTTTCAGTTACTGCTGCGAGAACTCTTGCGATAATGTATTCTCCCCAGAGGAGGTAGCTATTCGAAACCGTTGAAGTACTTCTCCACGATTTTCTGAATTCCCTCGTGGAGGTGTTTATGGACCGTGCTTTTTGAGAGGTTTATAGCGTTGGCAATATCAACAAGCGTTGCTCTCCTTCTCTTATCAAAATATCCCATCTCGTAGGCGGTCTTTAAAACGTAATGCTGCTTTTCAGTAAGCTTAACTTTTTCCTCCAAGCTCCTTACTTCCAAAACTTCCCATCTCGCAAAGTTTTTGAGCTTTTCGTAAGCCATCTTCAACTGCCTCACGTCTGGGGCGTATACGGTGTAAATTTTACATCCGTTTTCAACTATTATTGGCGGTTTAACGAAGCAGTAAGAATCCTCGAAGGCTTTTATCCCAGTCGTGTCTTTTATAACCGCCAGAAAATCGAGATTCGTCTTAGTTTTTTCAAGAATTTGAAAGAACTTCGTGCTCTCGTGGGCTTCTATAACTTTAAAGCATTCGGAAAGGTCATCGACTTTCGAAATTCTTCCAAGAAACAAAGCTTCGTCATCGCTTAAAAGAATGTACTCAAGGAGTTCCATTGTGACTTTACCGTTTTCAGTAGCTTTTGCCAACGAGCACGTAGGCTGGGCAACTTTCACTTTTGCGATATACATAATGGGAAATATCCACCTCATTATATTTAGCGTTGGAGGTGGAAATATCCGTCGTTCATTGTTAAACTTGTTCGCCAGATAGTATATCTATTATCAAAAATAATATAATTTTGTGAATGCCATATGAGGGAAGTTTTGGAAAAAATGGTTGATGAGGCAATAGAAGCCCAGTGGGCTGATGTGAAAACTGTGGAGAAGAATAGAGGAGGAGAATTTTTGGTAGATGACGTGAAAGCGTACGTGGATGCCGTAAATAAAATGAAGGCTGTTGGAGAGCAAAGCGAAGCGGTAATAAGGTTGCACGTGGACTCGGTGAACTCCCACTACGAGATTTTGAGAAGTCTTACGAAGACGGTTTTGCCAGAGGACGATCCGTTTGTCGAGCATTACCAAACTCCGGCAATTCTGGAAATACTTTACGAGGAAGACGGAAAATTCAGGGAGAGCGTGGAGAAGTTTATAGAGGAGATAGGCAGAGCTGAGGCTTTGATAGGAAAGGAAGTTGTGAGGAGGTACGGTGGTTTTTACGGACCGACATGTGTTGTGGACTTCGCTCTTGTACCGGGAAGCACGAGTAACGTGGTAAATCAGATTCTAAAAGGAATGGACATTCCGAGGGAGCATAAGGAGACGATTTTAGCGGCAAAATCCTGGGCTATGAACACCTCCTACGGAATTGGAGACGTTTTCGCTAAAGAAATTGAAAGAGGAGCTACACTGAAAGAAGCTCTGGAAAAGGAGATTGAAATGCTGAAGTTCATCTACGACAAACCGACCGAAACTCAGGCATCTCTTATGGATAGCCTAAACCACGAAAGCTTCGACGTGAGGAAATACATGAGCGAGTACAAAAAGAGAATGGATGGAGCTGTAAAAGAGGCTTTGAGCGACGAGGTGCATTACGCAAACATCATAACGGTTCCAGCTTACTGTGTTGGAGACATAGCCCACCACATATCTCAATCAACTTACAACATGTGCAAGGACGATGTGGTGATGGCGGTCATAATTGCTGTCAGCGAGGTTATGGAAGCAAGCTTGAGGGAAAACCTGAGCAAATTTGAAAACGAGTTCCACCCGTTGTGGCTTGCTACTGGTTCAACAGCGGTCGCTACTGAGTACATTCTCGAACTGGATGGATTCACCGCTCCGATGATAGTGGATCTCCTCACTAAGAGATTCCACAACTTCGTGCAGCTCTACCCTTCTCGAGACGCTGCAGCTGAGCTGCACAACCACGACTTCATGGACATGATATACAGGGGATGGAAGCTTCTTGATAAAGCAATGAGAGCTAAGAACGGTAGTGGTGGCAAGTTAAAGGTTAAGGTGGGGAACTTCGAAGTAAACCTTGATCCAATCCATAAGAACGAAGTCCTTATGAATCCTCAACGCTACACGTATCCGGGCTGTGCGATAAGCGTGAGATTTTCCGCTTTAATGAGATTAGCCGACTATCCCTGCCTTCTCACAAGCGAACCGGTTACTGCTACAATGATGACAAACGTAATAGCTCTTCACAAAGACACGCCAAACGCTCCTGCAAGAAGGTGCAAGGATTGTGCTACAGCGGCAATGATTGATGTCAGACACCAATACTGCCAGTGGAAGGAGGCAGTCTAATCAAATTTTTTTGGGGTGGGAGATTTGAAGTGTTACATTTGTGCAGAGCAGGGAAAGGATAGGGAAGCTGTTGCGATTTGTATAGTTTGCGGAATGGGTGTTTGCATGGATCACTTGGTGAGGGAGGAAGTGGAGCTGTGGAGAGGGGATTATCCTTTCCCGGCTAGAAAGCTGAAAAAGCCAATTCCGAGGATTCTTTGCGTAATCTGCTACGAAGCTTACAGGGAGGGTTGAAATGAGTTTAGCCAAGAGGTTTGTGGCTGAGGTTGTGGGAACAGCCCTTTTAGTATTCTTCGGAGCGGGATCGGCTGTAATCACGTTGATGATTGCCAAAAACGCTCAAAAGCCCAACGAATTCAACATTGGCATAGGT
>NZ_WANY01000135.1:0-7457 GCF_015521575.1 Ferroglobus sp. | reverse complement strand
TTTTTTCATTTCACTTTTGAAATTTCTTGCTTCTAACAATTTTTCCCCTATCGGAAGGAACCACCTCAATTTCCGCATCCTCGAACCTAAGTTTGAAAACTTTTCCGTTGAGAAGCCTATCAAGAAAAACTGCTAAGGCAGCCACCTCGCTGTGAGGCTGATTGCCTATGGAAATGTTGTAATCTGCAAGTTCGTAAACCTCAGCCGGAACTTTTTCCGCACCAACGATAACCAAAATTTTTTCCTTCTTTTTCAGCTCCTCAATCTTCTCCGTTAATGGTATTCCGTACATAGTTAGGTGAACTTTAGTTCCCCGAAATTCCTTAAGCAGTTTCTTCCAGTTAGCGTGCTCGATGAAGAAGTCTCCGCCCCACCTTTTTACTACATCCCTCACACTCTCAAAAACGTGCTCGTCGAACTTGTCGAAGTAAATTCCCTTCGCTCCGAAAGCCCTTGCCGTCAAAGCAACGTGAGTTGATATTCTCTTATCCCTCTCCGGTCTGTGACCGAGACGAAGAACGTAAACCTCCACAAAAAGAGATCAACAGCCTTCGGATAAAAGCTTTAATTGTTAACTTTTAAAAATAAAAATTTGAAAGAAAAATTACATGCTGAGAGCGACCTTGATATCCTCAGCCTTTATCGTCTTTCTCTTGGAGTGCCTCGCAATTTCCACAGCTTTCTTTGCAACCTGCAGAGCGTAGTCTTCGAGGATCTCAACCATCTTCACTACCGCTTCCTCACTCACTCTCTCGGCACCAGCCTTCCTAATCAATCTGTCTACTGGTGCAAGTGGCAACTCAGCCATACTATCACCTCGGTAACTATCTGTGTAATAGGAGGTATATAATTTTTATCCTGTTGTGATCTTGATGCTGTGTTGATATTGGACTCAGTCAAGCAACATGATAGCATTCGATGTTTGGGGTGGAATGGAATAAAAATTTGTAAGTGGTAGTGGTAGTAGTATTTGTTCGTGCTTAGAACGAGTCGAGTCTCTTTACTAAAGCAGCATAATTATTAAAATTTTTAAATAAATAATTTCCACGAGTTTTATCCGCATTGGCGAAATTCGGTAAATGCAGTAGATGCTTGAATAGTTTCATTAGGTTTTAAAAGCGAAAAATTTTCAGGCAAGTTAATCAATACTACCTTTCGGGTGGTTGAGAAGGTAAAAAAATTTAATGACCAAATAAGGCTTTTTCCTCAACCAACTGACAGACCGAAAGCGTAATAAAGCAGTCGCTCTCAACAATTTTTGCTGCGGGGGTTGCCGAGTCAGGAAAAGGCGCCGGCTTGAGGGGCCGGTCCCGTAGGGGTACGAGGGTTCAAATCCCTCCCCCCGCATTTTCGTTTACTTATTTCTTTCCTCACAACGCTTGAATCCCTGCTTGTCGGAGAATAGAGTTGTTTTAGTGTGGTGTGACTTAAGCTGGTAATTCTCCTCATTCTTTTAAACGAAGCTTTTGAAATTGTTAGCAACCTAATCAGCGATATCGTTAAGGTCCCTATTCTTTCTGAGCACATAATTCGCTGAAGACGATCAATCTGAAGCAATAGAGAGCGATTAAGTTGAAAACTTTGCTTTTAGCTCCCCAATTCTTCTTGCTGCCTGAAGCATGGAATACATCAGAACGGCGTAGCCCGTTAGAATGACCGTCGTAAACGGTAAAGAGAACAAACCGTGTGACATGATGTGTATAGCAAAGAGGAGCGAGAAAACTCTCGATCCAACGTAAGTTGGGAAGATGTCTATGGGGAGGACTACGGATTTGTAGAGCTTGATGTACTCTCCCAAGCTGAAAGAGTAGTAGTAAGCTATAAGCACGAGAGCGACGGAGATCACTATAGCTACTTCAACTGGGATTTCGATGTGTCTGGAGATTAGCCACACTACAGCGGAGTAAATCACCACATCTATAACGTCCTTTTTTAATGCTGGCTTATACGTATTTTTCAAGAACTCCCTTATGTCCCAGACTTCGAAGTAAAGCAAACCCACGCCTAAAGCCAAGGATCCTATTAAGGATAAAGAGTTATTTCCGGTTAAATATGCTAAAACCCCGAAAAGCAGTAGTAAAGCAAGAAGAGAAAGAAGTATTACTCCGTGGGTTTTAGCGTTGCTTACACGGTGGTTCACAAAATCTCTAACATCGCTGTGCCCGAAAGCTATGCTCAGAGAGGTTAGTGACATTAACGCCAGCAGGATTCCCAAAGCCTCGCCGAAGGCTTCGAACATCAAATTTACGGACGAATTCGTAAATAAAAGCTTTTTCTTGCTAACATGCAACAAAGTTTAAAGTTAAAAATAAGTGAAACAAAACTATTTAAACAATTTTTATTGATGTTCGCAATTTAAACTTTTTCTGAATTTGAAGTTAAAATAATCTTTTTAAATTTTGATTTAATATTTTAATAAAAATAGACTAAAATTAACGATGCTGACAAAGATCTTTAAATAATCTCAAGCTCGAAGTTCCTCAGAGTTGCGTATCAGCTAAAAGTTGATAGAAATTAAAAAATTATCAATCGAGCTTTATAATTCTCCCTTTCCTGATTATCAAACCGTAGGGATCTATTTCTTCTCTCAAAACTCTCAGCTCTTCCTCAGTAGGAGGTTCGAGCTCCACAACTTCATCAGCAATCTTCGGTTTGAACCCCATGTCATCCACGACTTCTTCTACCGTAAACCCTTTGAGTACGCCAATCAATCTAAGCTCCTTCGTTTTTTCGTCGAAATCGAACATGGCTTTCGAAGTTATCACCCTCCAAGGTCCAGTGTTTCTTGGCAATCCAAGCTCTTCTCTGCTCTTCCCGTCTATAATGTGACCGGGAGATGTTATGAAGTCACACCTCTCCACAAACCTTCTCTTCTCGTGGCTCATGACGATTATCGTCTTCCAGCAATAGCTTGCCACTTCGTTACCTCCTCCACTTCCCGGGAACCTCTTCTTCGGCTTTTCGTAATCTTCGCCAATCATTGTGGAGTTTATGTTTCCGTACCTATCTATTTGGGCTGCTCCAAGCATTCCGTAATCTATGTATCCTGCCTGAGCGTAGCTGAAGGCTAAAGCCATGCTGCACCACTGCAAGCTTCTATAAGTGTTCTGAGGACCACCCATCGTACCTCTCAAAAAAGGCAGTCTGCTTTGTGGCCCGACAGCTCCGAATTCGAATATCTGAGTTATGTTCGGAGTGTAAAGCTTTTCCGCCAGCAACGCCACGACTTGGGGCATTCCCCAGCCGACGAAAACGGTTTTGTTATCTTCAAGTAGCCTTGCAGCCTGACAGATCATAAATTCCGTGTCGGTAAACTCCTTCATCTGAACCCCTCCAAAATTTCAGCCTTCCTAACAAGCTCCTTCAACTTTTTCATTCCCACTCTCTTTTCCAAAAATTCCTCATGCGAATCAACGCTGTAAACGTATTCTTCAAGATACTTCTGCATCTCCTCCTCTGTTTTTATCGAGGAAACTTTCATGTAGTGCTCAGCATCCATCTCGTAATAGCCTTGTGTCCCTCCCGGATAAGCTCCGAATGGGGCGTGAACAACAGCATCGACCAAGTAGTAAGGGATTATCGTCATGTTTGGCTCTTTCCTAAACTCTATCGTCTCGACAATTCTCTCAGCGGAGATTATCACTCTCTTCGAAGCCATTGCCGTTTCAAGCGTCGCCACAGTAGGCCCGTAAACTCTCGCATTTCCGTAGATATCCGCTTCCTGCACATGGATTAATGCGACATCCGGATTTAAAGCCGGAAGCAAAGCCACTGGCTTGTTCGTGAAAGGATCCCTTATCGCTATAGCTCCGGATTTCTTGAAGGTATCAGTGCCGAGCAAATCTCTTGCTGGGATGAAGGGAATTCCCATCGCCCCAGCTAAAAGTCTGTAGGTTATGCTACCGTTACTCCAGTCGTATACTTTCACCTCTCCGCTTTCAACTTTTCTGGCTATGTACTCCCCAAAACCAAGGAAGCCGACATCTATCTTCTCTACGCAACCCCCTCCAGCAAGCAGAGCGCTTTCAAGTAAGGTGAACTTCGCGCAGATCCAAAGTTTCTTTTTCCTCTGCCTGATTACCTCCCTTATCAGGCTTTGCGGCCCTCTCGTGAGACTTGAGAAGTCATAAGCCAGATAATCTCCGTCTTTAACGAACTTTTTTATCGCCTCCTTTTCGTCCATGAGTTTGTCCTTCCAGTCCCTTGTCTTTTTGTCCCTGACAAACTCTCTAAAATCGTCAGGATCGATAAAGTGAAATTCAGCCTCTCCTTTGCTAAGGATCTCTATTTGCATTCAATCACCTCAGATGAAACTCTTTCGGAGAATTATTTAACGATTTTGAGATTGAAAAAGAAAGTAAAGATTCATCTGACTATCAGACGGTAAGAAACGTAGAGAGCAAAATGGGATCGATACCGCTGCCCTTGATGTAGCTTAGCGAGAGGATAGAAAGGTTGTCGCTCCTTCTATTAGCTTTGCGAGCTTCTCAAGAGCAGAATCAGAATTATCGCTAAAACTCCCACTCGATTCAACAGTTTTTCTTGCTATATATTTCTTTTGAACAAAGTTCTTTTAGCTCTTAACCAAATGTCTTTGTGGACACTCTGACTAAAGAGTATTTAAAAGCGAAGTTTCTTGAGTACTACTCGAAGAACGATGTTGAAGAGCCACGATTACTTTGGGAGAGAGAGTGGGCGTTTGTGGAGGTTGAATCCTTACCGGACTTTATAATGAGAAGGCACATAGCTTTCGACAGTTACATCGAGCTAAAAGGCTTCATTTTGAAAAACGTCCCTCTTCACATCTACTATTCTTCAGCCTACTACGAAAAGCCCGATGCTGAAAATATGGAGGCTAAAGGTTGGAAAAAGGCTGATCTGATTTTCGACATTGATGCAGATCATCTGCCAAACGGAAGTTTGAAAGAAGCTAAAAGGCAGATAAAAATGCTCTACGACGTTCTTGAAGAGGATTTTGGATGCAAGGATATGGAAATCGTTTTTTCTGGAAGCAGAGGTTATCATTTGCACGTTCACGATGAGGATTTTTTGGAGTTGTCCTCCGCTGAGAGGAGGGAAATCGTGGATTATCTTTCTTTGACCGATTTCAAATTTTCGAGGAAGTTGCCAGAGTCAAGACAAAGCTACAGAATAGCTGAAATAATGGCTAACGAGATCGATAAAGCTTTAAAAGAAGGGAAAATCAGGGAACTTTTCCCGAATATATCTGAGAGAAGGGAAAAAATGCTTTTGGCAGCCGCTGAAGAGGTTGTTGAGAGTGTGAAGAGTCTTAACTTCGATTACTTTCCAAAAACTCTTGAGAAAGGGCTTACGAGACTTTTCAATAAAGCGGCTGAAAGCGTGAGAATTCACGTTGACCCTCCTGTTACAGCTGACGTGAAAAGGCTTATAAGATTGCCCGGTTCTCTCCACGGAAAAACAGGATTAAAAGTTTGCAAAGTTAGCAGGGATGAAATCGATGAGTTCAAACCGACGAGAGATGCGGTAGTTTTCGAAGACGATTTTGTTAAGATAAGGGTTAAAAGTAACGTGAAGCTCAGGTTAAAAGAGGAGGAGTTCAGGTTAAAAAAGGGTAAAGCTAAGGTTCCGGAATTCGTTGCGATATACTTAATATGTAGGGGAGTAGCAATATACGGTTGGTAGTATGGACATCGACGAATTAATGATACTGGCGGAGAAAAGCAGAATTTCGATAGAAAAGATAGACGAGGACTTCTACGAAAAATTAAAAGCGAGAATTGCTGAATTGGAAGAAATGAAAGGTAAAGCTTCCGAAGATGAAATTTTGAGGATAGAAGACGAAATCAGGACGTTGAAAAAAATCCAAAAAAAGATTTTCGAAGCAAGGACGGGTAAAATCATTAGGTTGGCTTGGGCTGAGGTTTGCAACACGGAGAGCGGTGTGGAGGGGAGGGAAAACCTGATTCAGGTGGAGAGGGATTTCCTTGAGAAGTTGAAAGAGTTGATTTTAAAGTTCAAAGAACTCCTTCTTGAAAGGAGGGTTGAAGAGGAAAAAATAGAGGAGAAAGATTACGTTCTTTTGAGAATAAAGCAGGACATACCAGAATTCCAAGGAGTTGACGGAAAAACATATAAATTGAGAAGGGAGGATGTTGTATTAGTCCCCAAACTCAACGCTAACAGCCTCATAAAGAGTGGAATAGCCGAAAAAATTGAGGTGAAAAGATGAAGTACCCAAAGAAGGTTAGGACTTACTGCAAATACTGTAACAAGCACACGATTCACGAAATAGAGAAGGTGGGCAAGGGTAAGCAGAGCGCTTTAAGATGGATTAACAGACAGAAGAAGAGGAGGGGAAAGGTAGGTAACCTTGGAAAGTTCAGCAAAGTTCCCGGAGGAGACAAGCCTACGAAAAGAGTTAACATTAGGTGGAGATGCACCGAATGCGGAAAAGCTCACCACCGCCCCACCTGGAGAGTAAAAAGATTCGAACTGGTGGGGTGATTAAATGGAGACGAGGAGTAAATTTTTGAGGGTGAAGTGTCCGGATTGTGAGAACGAGCAGGTGATTTTCGATCGGCCATCTACAGTTGTTAAATGTCTTATCTGCGGGAGAACTTTAGCTGAGCCAACTGGAGGGAAAGGTAAAATTAAAGCCGAAGTTCTGGAGGTTCTCGGATAAACTCTTTAATTTTAAAAATTAATTCTCTCAAGAGGGAAATATCTCCGCTCGTTGAAAAAAGAATTGAGGAGTTTTTAGAAGTTCAAAAAAGCGATTCTAAAAGATGGTTTTCCGAGCTTTGCTTTTGCATTCTCACAGCCAACAGCTCAGCGGAACTCGGAATTAGAATTCAGAAAGAGCTCGGAGAAAAGGGTTTTCTGACCATGAGCTTAGAAGAGTTGAGAGAAAAGTTGAGAAGTTTCGGTCACAGATTTTACTCAAAGAGAGCAGAATACATAGTCGAAGCGAGGAGATATGCAGAATCGTTAAAGAAAATAGTAACGGATCTGGGAGAGTTCTCGGCAAGGGAGTGGCTCGTGAAGAATGTGAAGGGGATAGGCTACAAAGAGGCGAGTCACTTTCTGAGGAACGTTGGGTACTTCAATTTGGCTATTCTTGACAGGCACATCTTGAGTGTTCTTAGCGAGCACGGAATTATTGAAAAACCGAAGACTTTAACGAGGAGGAGGTATTTGGAGATAGAAGGAAAGATGAGGGATCTGGCTGAAAAAGTCGATTTATCTCTTGGCGAACTCGATCTCTATCTCTGGTACATGAAGACTGGAAAAGTTTTGAAATGAAATCGTAAAATCGCTGAGATCTGCAAAGGGTTGGAAATGAAGCTAAAAGCTGGAAGGAGAATCTTCCCAACAAGGAACAGCAAAATATTTAATTCAAATTCTCTTCCGAAAAACCATGAAGCTTTTACTCATTCACGCTGACAAAATGAAGTACGAGGTTAAGAAAAAGACCA
>NZ_WANY01000134.1:0-4136 GCF_015521575.1 Ferroglobus sp. | reverse complement strand
ATCGATTTTAAGACGTTGTCAACGAATTTGGAGCAACCATCAGGATTTCACAACTCTCCAAACTCTAACAACTTTGGCTCTTGCCGATCTTACATCTACGAATATCGCTCTATGCCCTCCACTCTGATGGATTAGCCTTGGTTTGCTTATTTTTCCTCCAATGCAGCGAATTTTCTCCCCTTCAATCCTCTGGCTCAACATAAACTTCACTCCACAGCTCCATTAAAATGTCGTTGACCAAGCTCAATTCGATTCGAGAAAGTGAACAGCAGCATAAAGTTGCCAAACGTTACGTTTTCAAGATCTTCGATCTCGTAAAAACTTCAATCTCACAGCCTTGAACGATGAGTTTTTGAAGTCTCTTTTGCCACTCTTTGACCTTCTCTTTTTTAATATCCTCGTTGAAGTAGTTTTTATGGAGTTTAATTAAGAGCTTTCAAAAATTTTACCGCTTTTTAATTCCTCCAAAAACACGACCTCCCGAAGTTATATGAATAAAAGCTTACGAATAACTTCTATGATCTTAGACGGCAAGAGCTATGGAACCTACAAGAAAGTTTTGAGGGATGAAGTTTTTTCCTTCGAAAACTTCTACTTCAAATTCACAAGAATTCAATCAGATCCCTACGCTCCTCCCTCAGTTGTTGAAGCGATTTGCGACCACGAATTTTCGAAGGAAGTAGTGAAAAACAAGAAACCTTCGGAAGACTTTATCTACAGGTGTCTTCACTCTTCCCTGAAAAAGAGAAGTAAAAAGAGTGGGAGTGGAAACAGTGGATACCTTGGAGTGCCTAAACCGAGCACCTGCGTTCTGAAAAGGAGTGCCGTCGAATTTAGGGGTAAAAAATTGATTCTTCGGTTTTTCGTTGGTCTTCCAGCTAAAGGGAGGAGAATAGACGGAAAAGAAGCTGAAAGAATTCTGAAGATCAGAATTCCCAGAGCCATAAGCGAAGTCTTATCGACGAACGAGGAGTCTATTTTAGAGCAAGTAATGCTTTACAACGATCAGCAGCACATCAGGGAGATTTTAAAGAAGAAAAAAGCCGTGGCATTCATAGCTGAAGGAAGCGTACTTCCGAGAAAAGATAGCCTTTCCGAAGAGCCTATGAAAAATGCGAAGCCGTTCAAATGTCAAGAGTTTGAAAGTCTGGAGCTTCCGAGCGGGAGAATCGTGAGAGGTTTGTTCATCCCCCAAGGGTTAACGGTAATAACCGGCGGCGCTTACCACGGAAAAACTACCTTGCTTGAGGCGATACAAAGGGGAATATATAACCACGTTAAGGGAGACGGAAGAGAATTCGTCATCTCAAGAGACTGCATTCTGATATTCGCGGAAGATGGAAGATTCGTTAACAGCGTCGACATTTCAACTTTCATCGACAACCTACCTTCTGGAGAGGATACAAGGTTCTTCTCTTCAAAAGACGCAAGCGGTTCGACAAGCATGGCTTCGAGCATAGTTGAGGCTATCGAAGCGGGATTCGAAACGATACTCATCGACGAGGATACGAGCGCAACGAACTTGCTTTACAAAGACGAGGTTATGGAGAAGCTTATTAGAAAAGATCCCATAAAGCCCCTCTGCCATCAAATCAGAAGCATGATAGAAAAAACTGGCGTTAGCGTCGTTCTAATTTCTGGCGCATCCTCAACCTACTTGTCTCTGGCGGACAAAATACTTTTAGTTGAGGAGTACGAGCCAAAACCTTTGAAAGTTTCATTTAGATCTAAAACAGAAAAAGTGGAATTCAAAATGCCGAGGGAAAGGACTTTTCTTGGAATAAGAGGTTTGGGAAAGGTTAGAGTCAAGGGGTTCAGAATACTTCTTGAAATCTCGAAGAGGAGATACGAAATGGATTTATCAAGAAATCCGAGAATCGTGGAAGAAGGTCAGGTGAAGCTTATAGCGAGGGGAATAGAAAGGTTTGGACGGGAAAAGAGTAAGGCAAAAAAACTTGCAGAAAAGTTTAACGAAGTCCTGAAAGAAAAAGGTTTCGAGTTTTTTAAAAAGCCAGTCACTCCAGATTTAGCCGAAGTAGACGGAAAGGACTTCCTATGGACTCTCAATAGGATTCCAGCGGATTTCGGTTAAATTTTTAAATCGTGAAATTATTCTAAAGCTGTGGAAATTAGACCCCCCTTACTTCTCAGGCATCTCCTGATTCTTTCGATAATCGTCGGGATCTTCTCCGGCTTAGCAGCCTTTGTCTTCTTCCTAATGCTTGATCTTTCCTCCGAATTTTTCTTTGAAGTTCTTGACTCCTTCAGTCCGCCAGCTCCGAAAGGAGAGACAAGCCTTGACTTTTTCGGCATAAAGCTTGGCATAATTCCCTTGTGGGTTCTCCCAGCAATAGGTGGCTTGCTGAGCGGGTTGATAGTTTACAAACTCGCTCCAGAAGCTGAAGGACATGGAACGGATGCAGTTATAAGAGCTTTTCACAGGTTGAGAGGAAAGGTTAGATGGAGAGTTCCTTTTGTTAAAGCTGTAGCTTCAGCAATAACAATAGGAAGCGGAGGGAGTGCCGGAAGAGAGGGACCGATAGCTCAAATCGGCTCTGGGGTTGGAGCAATTTTAGCCGATATTCTAAAGCTTTCCGACAAGGATAGGAGAATCCTACTCGTTTGCGGCGTTGCCGGAGGAATAGGAAGCATTTTCCGAGCACCCTTTGGTGGTGCTTTGTTCGGAGTTGAGGTTCTATACAAAAGAGATGCGGAGCTCGATGCGATAATTCCCGCTTTCGTGTCATCCATAACCGCTTTTACAGTTTTTGAAGTTTTGATGAGCCACATTTCGAATTTAAGGTTTGCATCGACCCCAATTTTCATAGCAACAGACGTGGGCTTGCAAAGTCCGGTAGAGCTATTCTTCCACTCGCTAACTGGGGTATTAGCTGCGGGAGTTGCGATAGCTTACGTGAAATGCTTTTATTTGGTCCACAATCTCTTCAGAAAACTAAAAGCGCCGAGCACTCTTAAACCCCTCATAGGTGGAATAATCACCGGACTTATAGGCGTTTTCGTCCCCCAAGCTTTGGGAATGAGCTACGGATACGTTCAACTGGCGATAGACGGAAAACTGGTGATGAGTGTTGCTTTGCTAATACTCTTGGGGAAAATCTTGGCAACATCCTTCACAGTCGGTAGCGGAGGTAGCGGAGGAGTTTTTGCTCCTTCGATAGTCATAGGCAGCATGCTCGGAGCTGTTGTAGGAGATTTAGCAAGCAATTTCGCCATTACTGGGGCAAAATCCAATTTCGTTCTTGTAGGCATGTCAGCTTTCGTTTCGGCTGTAGCCAAAACACCCCTCGCATCGATCATGATGGTCTTAGAGATGACGGGAAGTTACAAGCTTCTTCCAGCTTTGATGCTCGCTTCGACGCTCTCCTACTATTTAAGCGGCGATGTTTCCATTTACAGCGAGCAGGTCAATTCGAGAGTTGAATCTCCGGCACATAGAAGAGAGATGACCGTCGATGTTCTTGAAAACATAAAGGTCGCAGAAGCGATGACTCCGGCTGACAAAGTTATGACCCTCTCCCCGAAAAACACGATCTCAGATGTTCTGCTGGCGATAAATTCTACTGGACACCTTGGTTATCCAGTCGTGGAGAACGGAAAGCTTGTAGGAATTATAACCCTCGAAGACGTGTTACGTGTTCCGGAGGAGAAAAGAGACAGCGTGAAGGTAGAAGACGTCATGACAAAAGAAGTAATTACGATCACTCCAGAGGCGTCTTTGGAAGATGCTCTACAACTTCTTGAAAAATACAAAATTGGAAGATTGCCGGTCGTGGAAGATTCGAAACTCGTGGGATTGATAACGAGATCGGATATTATCAGAGCTCACGCAAAGGCAATTTCCAGTATTTCTTAAGAACTTCCAGCGCCACAAGATTTTCTCCGCTCAGAAATCTTATACTCGCTCCTCCTCCAGTGGAAATATGGTCTATTTTCCTCGCTATTCCGAATAGCCTCGCCGCCGTAGCTATATGCCCGCCACCAACAACAGAATAGCTGGCTTTAGCCACAGCCTTTAAGACCTCCACGGTGCCCGTCGCAAAAACCTCCTCCTCGAAAACTCCGGCAGGACCGTTTATAACCGCTATGTCGTACTTTGGTATTTCTTCCACGAGTAT
>NZ_WANY01000133.1:0-8870 GCF_015521575.1 Ferroglobus sp. | reverse complement strand
TATCTAAGGGAATAAATGCGGTTGTGTCAAATGTCAGATTATTCCAAGGTTGCTCGTATCCGAGAATCGTGCACCCCTTGAAAGCTCTTAGCGTTTCCTCTCTCGTGACCTTGTGATCCTGATGCGTGTCGTAGGAGGAAGGTGTGAAAACGACATCCGGAGAAATTTCCCTCCTGATATCAATCAAAGAGTCAAGAATTTCCTGTCGGAAAGTGGGAAATTTTCTAACTTCAAAGTCGTAGAGAAGGACGTTCTCTTTACTTATCCCAAGAATTTCAGTCGCCTCTAAAACTTCCTTTTTAAGGATATTTTTTGGGTAACTTTCTGGAACCGATCTCTCGCAAGAGGATAACGCTGCGTAGTAAACCTCTATTTCATCTTCAACGAACTTAGCTATACTCCCTCCACATCCGAGTTCTCCATCGTCGGTATGCGGACTTAATATTAAAATTCTCCTAAACATATCAATCACTCCAGAATTCCAAGCGGATCGCTTTTGGTGTTTTCTTTTTCCAGCTCTTTAAATACGTTGTAAACTTTGAGAACTTCCGGAGAGTCGTAAAAAACCTCCGAATCCAATCTGTAAAATTCTCCGATTTCACTCTTCGTAATTCTACCATCCTGCGATATTGAAGACTCCCAAGCGGGGATAATCTTTCCTATACCAACATTTGCTGCCACGTCTACAATCGAAGGCTTCAAGGAGAATAAGCTGCTTGCAGCAGAAATTATGTTGCTCGTCCGTTTGTAATGGGACAGATATTTTTTCCGAATTCTCCTATCGGAGGATCCGTTTATTTTAGCGGCAATCAATCTTCTTCTGCTTTCCACCTTGCCCAAAATTGCGTGTTTTTCCCAATTGTCGGATAAGCCGAATTCTTTAACAATAGCATTCATTGCAGCTTTGTGTTCTTTCCCCAAATACACATCTACGGATTCCCAAAACACGGTTTTAGGAACGTTAAATCCGAAACCCTTGGAGATGCTATTCGATACGAGACCGTACTTCAAACTACCTCCTGATCCGGTAATAAATACGGACGTTTTCATACCCTCGAAAAAGAGAACGTTCCTCATAATTGCCCTCGGACTTAACTTCTCAAATTCTCTGAGTGAATCAACTATCTCAACTTTATAGCCACAAAGTCTGCAATCTCCCACGAATTTTCCGTCTCTTCTCTCTATCGAAACCTTGCCTCCGCATTCGCAATGATACCAGAACGGAGCAAGTTTTTCATCAGTTTGCAAATCCGGAAAGTTCAAATTTTCAGCTGCGGAATTCTGCAGAAGGTTGAATTTGTCAAGGTCGTCTACAATTTTTTTCCACACATTCACGAACACTTTCTCCTTCTGTACATCCGAGCTCCTGAAGAAGTAGACGTTAACGCCCATCAACTTGCAGATCCTTGCAAACGCTATAGCATTCAAATCAGCAAAGTTATCGGAAAGATCGTAGCTTATCCAAAGTTCCTCAGCGATCTCTTCAACGTCCATGCTGCTGATATAGTTTCTCAAAATTTCGTTTACGGCTTTTTCCCACTTTTCTTCCGAAGGTTTATCAAGTTCGTTAAACCTTTTCCATATTTCGGAGCTTTCGGGTCTCCTTAAACCGATATTCAGATAACCGTGCTTGTTCATTTTCGGAATTCTGTTTTGGTAGAGCAACTTCGAAGAAGAAGTGTCGTAATCAAGAAAACCGAAAAATGCGATCGCATCTCTACCCATGCTTTTTAGCTTTTTTTCGAAAAATTCCGCAAGGAAGGCTTTCTTCCATATTCCCGGATACGGTAAAAACAGAGGTTGATGCCCGCTCTCGATGACCAGAGTGTTTTCGCGAACTTTACTTTTTTCATAGGGTATTCTCGCATCACTGTGAAATTTTTCGGAGACCTCCAAGAGAGAGTTTAAATTCCTTCTGTACTCTCTCCCCAAATTCGCATTGTTCTCAGCAACACCCATACAAAATTCAGAAACATTCATTCTACTCATCCCCTCTTTTTCTCCTTTTAATATAAAAAAGCTCCAATTTCCAAACGACAATCATCAGAAGCGTAAATATCACCAAGGAAAGAAAGATGTTCGAAGCAGTTGTGCCTATTCCGAACCCCACATCCATTAAGAGAGCTGTAAAAACCACAACGACGACACTGAAAACTCCAGAAAACGCTATTCTCTCCACAAGGCTCAGCTCTTCTCTCTCTGGAAAAAGGACGAGCAAAACCGCGTAGCCCGGAACGAAAAACACGAAGATTAAGCCGAATAGCAATCGCATTCCGTTTACGATAAGCTCCAATACAGATTCAACCATTTAACGCTCTCCTCTTGTATTTACTAACTCCAATCACGACGATTTGAGAAAGCATCAATCCGATCACATCAGCGAACAGATCAGCCAAACTTGGAGACCTTCCCGGAACGAACGCCTGATGAAATTCATCAAAAATTCCGTAGCATGCACCTATTACCAGCGTGAGGATGTAGGGATTTCTGTTGAAGGCGCTTCTTACGGCAAGATTCAAAACGAACCCGAATCCGGCGTAAAGCAGGATATGCGCAAATTTGTCTGGATACCTGAAAGCGAAATAGAAAGGGACTGCAAGGAACTCCAAACCGTGTGTTTTGAGAAAATCGTATAATGCTATTAGATTCTCACTCGAAATTGGGTTCGGAGGATTGGATGTTGAGGAGAGATAGAAAATCGCTGTCGCATAAAGTATCGCAAGAAATCCGTAGACGTACTTTTTTCGCATCACTTCCCATCTCAGTTTTCCTATATATAGTTGATTGAGACGAAGATTTATTAACGACTTGTTAAAAATTACGGGAGATGAGTGCAAACGATCTAATGATAAAAGCTCTGATCGTTACCACGATTTTAAGCGTCGTCTTAGTTTCCTACCTTCTGTGGGTGAGCTCTCAGGAAAGGTACACGACCATATACATATACCCCGACTACTCGAACTACGTAAAGCCCGGGAGTGTAGTGAAATTTAGATACGGTCTCTACTGCCACGAAGGACAAGAGACGAACTACACAATCAAGATATACTTGGGAAATGAACTGATAAAGACGAAAAAAGTCGTGCTGAAAAACGATGAAAAGTGGGAGGAAAATGAGAGCGTTTATGTCCCTTCAGATATTTCCCTTCCGACTAAGATAAGGATCGTGGCTGAAACAGAAAATAATGCTTACGAAGTTTATTTTTGGATTAAGGAAAAATCAAGATGATTTTTAGTAAGGGACGAAGAACCCGATGACGCAGAAAACTGTTGTTAAAGCGTACATCGACAAAACCACCTGTTTCTCCGTCATCTTAAAGTAATACGGAAGGACCCACTTTAGCGTGTAAGGATTCGGAGCTTCGATACTCTTATCCTTTCTAACCTTCCCGAACTTGACGATTTTGTACCTTTCATCATTCGGCTTAATTTTTCGCATCAACCTCCAGTAGACGTAAAGGAGGAAATTTGCAGTGTGAGGGAGGAGCATTACGAATCCAGAAACGTAAAAACCTCCAAGAACTATAGCCAATCCCACAGTGGATCCCATAGTAAAAGCTCCAACGTTTCCGTCAAAAATCTTCGACGGATACCAGTTAAAATATAAGAAAGCTAACAAAGCTCCGAGCATCGCTGAGGATATAAGAGTACTTCCCTTTCCGCTTGTTAGAGACTTCAGTAAAAGGAAAGCCAAGAGTATTGCCGTTAAACCGGAAGCCATTCCGTTAAAGCCTGAATGCATGTTGACGAGATTCGCTACCACCATCACGTAAACCGGAGCGATTATGAATAGAAGCAATCCCCCCACTTCTCCTACTAACGGCACTTCTGCTTTGGATGCCACAAAAGCTATGGGCAGAGTAAATACTGGTGGAAATACTACTTTTGTTGCCCTCCCTATATCTATCAGATCGTCGAGCAATCCAAAAAGACCGTAGAGAGCTATAATAAACACGGAAACGAGTTCTGGAAGCGTAATTTGAGCCGAAAAAGCTCCAAGGATAGCTAAAAATACTGCCGAATAAAAGGCAAGTAGGATCGACAATCCGCCGGAAGTTGGAACGTATCTTACGCTGTTCTTGTAGTAATCCGGTACAACCATGTCTCTGTCCCTAAACTTCTTTATCTGAAGTGGAATTAGCAGCATAGCTACAACAAACGCTGTAACTAATACCTCCCAGAACGACATACAACCACGCACCTAATTATCGGAATGTAAAACCGTAAAGAAAGCAATAGCTGACTCCGGCGACCCTCCCATCATCAATATCAGATTAGGTAACCGGATAAGCTAAATAAAACCCATCACGGTTTCTTCCGGGATATTAAAATATTTTCTAACTATCCTCGCGAACTCCCTCCTTTGAACGGAGAACGGAACGGAATATTTATCCGCCAAACCCCTTTTCTCGAATTCCAGAATAACCATCCTGATTTGCACGCGAGAAACTTTACATCCTCTTCTATTTAAAAACTCTCTCAATCTACTGAGGGAGTTTGCGAAATAACCGATTTCCTTGCCGATATCCGCTGATGAGTTTCTAACAACCCCACAGTGCTTGCAGTGAGGATGCAACCTAATCAGATGGTTCCGGGAAGGTAACCACACCCTCTCTTCTGAGTCTTTATGCTTGCAAGCGGACATATTATAGCAAATTTGACAGATTAGTAAATAAATTTTTCGATAAAATTATTAATTGTACTTATGGTAATAATGAAAAATGATTTGAAAAGAGATATTTAAATAGTCAAAGTAGCACTATCACTTAAAATGAGCGAAATCGAGAGTTTCAGCTTAATAATCGTTGCAGTAGTACAAGGAGTGGCTGAGTGGCTTCCCGTCAGCAGCGAGGGGCTTTCGATACTTGTCATGGTAAACATTCTGAAATTGAACTTTTCACAGGCTTTTAGCTATGCTGTATTCCTTCATTTAGGAACTATGCTTGCCGTTGTCGCAAAATTCAGAAAAGACTTTTCGGATCTTTTTAAGCTACGTTCTCCACTCCTTAAACAGGTTGTTCCGGCAACGATTTTCACTGCATTGAGCGCAATTCCCCTAATGCTTGTAGTGAGAAACGTGGAAGCTATCATGGCGAATTTATTGATTGGAGTTTTGCTTATTGCAACCGGAGTTCTGTTGAGATTGCCAAAAGAAGGTTACAGAAGAGCTGTGGATTTGTCGTTTAAAGAAAGCGCTGCTTTAGGATTCTTTCAGGGATTTGCCATCCTTCCGGGAATTTCAAGATCGGGCGTGACGATAAGCTACCTTCTTTTAAGAAAGGTGAGAGAGGAGGATGCGTTAAAGCTTTCATTTATAATAAGCGTTCCTGCAGTGGCGGGAGCGACAGTTTTAAGCGGAGTTCCCGAAGATTTTTCAGTAAATCTCGCCTTTGCGGTCGTTTTGACAACTTTCCTTGTGGGCTACGGTATGATCGATCTCCTCCTCAGGTTCGCAAGAAAAGTCAGCTTTTCAAGCTTTTGCATAACCTTGGGAATTTTGGCTATTGCCTTCACTCTGATCGCTCTGTAGAGACTGCAACTGCTGCGATGAAAATCAAAGCAGCGCCGAAGTACTGAAAGAGAGATAGAGATTCTTCCAATAGCATTGCCGCAAAGAGGTAGGAGAATACTCCCTCCAGAGAGAGAATTATTCCAGCGTCGACAGATTTTGTGTGGGACTGCATGTAATTTTGCAGTATTTTCGCAACGAAAGTGGCTAAAAATCCGGTTATCAGCAAGGCAGCTAATAATTCTTCGCTGAAAAACAGCTTTTCCGTCGTGAAAGGAGCGAGAAAAGAGGATAGAACGCCTATAGTAAAAACCTGCCACCCGGCAAGACTCATCGGATAGAGTTTCTTCGAATGTTCGCCTATCATGGCAATTTCAAAAGCGAATGCTACTGCACATAAGAGAATCAACAGATCCCCGAAATTAAAGGAAGAGTATCCGGAAAGAAGGTAAACTCCGGTTAAGGCTAAAAATACTGAAGTAGCCTCAACTTTCGTAATCCTTTCTCCGTAGAGTCGACTGGCTATCAACGGCGTGAAAACGATGTAGGTTGATGTTATGAATCCGGCGTTCGTGGCGGTTGTGAATTTCAGACCAACCGTCTGAAATGCATACCCAAGGAAAGATGCGATTCCAATTTTTACTCCAGCAACGAACTCTTTCTTCCTCAAAAAGGGGAGGAACAAAATCGTCGCCAAAGCGAATCGCATTGCGTTGAAAGTAAAGGGTGATGCGTAATTCAAAGCGATCTTGACAACCGGAAACGTGGAACCCCAGATTAGGGCTGTTAAAACCAACCCTGCATCGGCGTATATCCTCTTCACAGCTCTGTTTTCTAAAAATTAAAAAATAATAAACTTTTTACTTTAACCCCCACTCATAAAACTCCCGACATCGCAAACTTTTCCGTCCGGCTGAAATATGGTTGGGTCGTAGTCGATGTACTCTATTTTATAATCCGCAACAACATTGCCTTGTTGCCTAAAAGTGGCTTGGAAAGATTCCGATACTGGCTCATCCTTCGCCTCCTCAACCTCTGACGGAGAAGCCGTGATTGTTTGAGTGAACTTCATCCACTCGCAATCTCCCATTTGCTGGATAGCCATTCCTCCCTTGCTGTAAATCGTAGTCGTTAACGTGTTCCCTTCGTATTTGTTAATGATAATAGTCGCTCCCCTTCCTTGCTCAGTCTCCCCTTCCATCCTGAGCAACTTCTCCTTATTTTCGAAATCGAAGTAGTACCAAAACTCCGTCGTCTGAGTTTTGCCGTTCTCAGAAACAGTCACTGTCCCATGAACCATTTTTCTGTTAACGTACATCTCATACAAAGTCCTGATCGCTTCTCCAGATGACGGCGTTTGAGTTTCCCCAGCTTCCTCTTGCTTTGCCGGTGTTGAAGTCTTTTCCGGAGTTGGTGTTCTTTCAGCCTTTGGAGTTTCAACCGGAGTGCTTTCAACCTTTTCCTCCTTACCTCCACTGCAACCGGCCAGAACAACCAAGAGAGCAACCAACAAAGCCAGCAATCTCATGTTTCCCCTCCGACGTTTCGAAAATTTTGCTTTTCAGAAATATTTATACTTTTTCCCTGAAAAGCTTAATATTCAAGCAACGCCACTCAAAAGCTATGAGGCAGCTCATCTACCTCGCTTTAATTTGCTTCATTTTAATGTTCAGCGTCACGATGATTTATCCGGTTGTAAAGCATTACGTGATAGACAAGTATAAGGCGACGGTCTCCCAAGCGAGTTTATTCGTCGCTGTAAATTTAATTGCCTACGCAATTTTCGCTCCGGTCTGGGGGTCTCTTTCAGACAAACTCGGAAAGAGAAAGATTTTCATAACAATCGGATTGCTTGGTAATTCTGCGATGCTATTCCTTCAGGCTGTAGCTCCAAATCTCTCCCTCCTTATGCTTTTCAGGTTTATCGAAGGAATATTCACCGTTATGGTTTATTCAATAGCGATGACCCTCGTTCTTGATGTGGCGAGGAGAGAAGCTTACGGGAGAGGAATGGGAGTGATCGGGATGGGAATAGCCACTGGCATGGCGTTTGGCGCTCCCTTTGGCGGTTTTCTCGGAAGTTTAGACCCAGTTACGCCGTTCTACACAGCTTCTTTACTCATTTTTCTCGCCTTTATTCTTGCCCTGATCGTTCTTGAGGATGTTGAAGTCGTGAGTTCGAAATCGGTTCTTGAGGGAATAATTGTTGCTAAAAAGAGAAAAGAGCTTCTCGTACCTTACTTGTTCTCCTTTGTCGACAGGTTTACAGCAGGATTTTTCGTGAGTGTTTTTCCGATAATGCTCGGAACGCTGTATCACATGACTCCGAAGGAGATAGGTATCTACCTCTCCTCATTTCTAATGCCCTTCGCTCTCCTTCAGTATCCGGGAGGATTTATCAGCGACAGATTTGGAAGGTTTAAACCCCTAATATTCGGAAGCTTCATCTACGGAATCTGTATATCTTCAGTCGGTTTTCTCACCCCTCCTGCAATAGCTTTTTCAATGCTCGTTGCTGGGGTTGCAGCAGCGGTAATACTCCCGGCATCGTCAGCGCTAAGCGGGGATCTCGCTCCGAAAGAATTAAAAGGGGCGGCTATTGGAGGGTTCAACTTCAGCGGATCTCTGGGATTCGCTTTTGGTCCAGCTGTTGCCGGATTTATAGCCGAAAAATACGGTTTTTCCCAAACATTCTACGTTGCCGGAATATCCGTGTTTATAGTAACTTTCGCAGCAATCCTGCTGCTGAGAAAGTGGAAAATTAACGAAGCGTCTTAGCGGAAAAACTACGATAGGACTTCGAAAATTGTGAAAAGTAGTAGAAAGAAACTTATAAGAGCGTTCGCATGGAAGAAGGATAGCTCTATCTTGCTTTCGTCGATTTCTATTATTAGGTGCTGAAAAGCTATTAAGAAAGCTATTGCAGCCAGAGATAACTTCACGTAAATTCCGAAGTCAAAGTATTTGTAAAAGGCTATGGAGAGAAGGACAAAGAAGACAACATGGTTTAAAGTCGAAACTATCTTCGCAGCTCTAACTCCGAAGTGGGCTGGAATGGAATGAAGACCGTATTTTCTGTCGAAATCCAAATCTTGAAGGGCGTAGATAATATCGAAGCCAGCCACCCAGAACATCACAGCCACTCCTATTAAAAACGGAAGAGCTGCATCACCAAAAATGTTGAAAGATCCAGTTATGGCTATCCATCCACCCATTGGTGCGAAAGAGAGGTTTAAGCCGAGGACGTAATGGGATAAGCAGGAGAACCTTTTTAGGTAGGGGTATATGTAGGCGACAATGGCTGGAATTGGGGAAAGTACGAAAGCGAGCCAGTTTAGGAGGTATGCGGAAATGAAGTATG
>NZ_WANY01000132.1:0-6984 GCF_015521575.1 Ferroglobus sp. | reverse complement strand
AAGTTAAAGTGGAACGGTTTTTTGAAATTTCCACCGCACTCGCATTTCAAGTTAAATTCAACAACGACATCCCAAACCCTCTCTATCGTCGGATCCACTTCGATGTTCAACTTCTCCTTTATGTAGTGATCAGCCCTAAAAACCCTTCCACAACTCTCGCATTCGATCGCAACGTCTGTAAAACCTTCAGCATGTCCCGAAGCTATGAAAACTTCCTCAACACCTATTGTTGGCGTATCTATTTCAACGCTCCTTTCGTTGATCACGAAGTACTTTCTCCACAGGTTTTCAAGTTTCCTCCTTACTGCATTTCCCAAAGGACCGTAATCGATGAAGCCCGCCATTCCTCCGTAGATTTCGAAGGACTGCCAGAGAAATCCTCTTCTGACGAGCATTTCCATGATCTCGCTCATGGTTTTAGGTTAGCGTTAAGGTAATTTAAAACGTTTTTCATCTTCAAAACGAATTTTCCGGCACAATTTGAGGGACGAGTGAAAAAATAAATTAGTTGGGATTACTTAGACCTCTCTACAATCCACTTTATCGCCTCACTCCACAACGTTTTGTGAGCAGCGGAGCTTACCGTAAGCCCGATGTGACCTTTGTTGACTGTAAGCATCAATTTGTCTTTGCTCGGAATCAGCTCGTAAAACGGTTTGGCACATTCTGGAGGAGTTATGTGATCTTTTTCGGCAACAAGAAGTAAAGTCGGCATTGTTATGTTTTTCAGGTCAACCTTTCTACCTCTAACTTCGTACTCTCCTCTAATCAGCTCGTTTCTATGATACCATCTCGTTATGTACTCTTCGTAAACTTTTCCCGGAATGGCTGGAGAGTCGAATATCCAGTGATCCATGTAGAGGAAGTCGTGAACGAATTTCGGATCGTCGATTCTGTCAAGAAGAGCCTGATACTTTTCGACGGTAAGCCTTATCGGATCGACAAGAAGGAATGCTATGTTTAGAAAATCGCCACTTGCATTTCCAAGCGCTCTCGAAACTTTTTCCGGAGTGACGTTTCTCGCCCAGACAGCGAGAGTGTTGTCCGTGTGGAAATTTATTGGAGGAGCTTGAACGACCAAGTTCCTTACGTTTTTGGGATACAGAGAGGAGTATATGACGCTAAGCGTAGCACCCAGACAGTATCCGTGGAGAGTGACCGAATCAACTTTTCTCTCCTCCTTTATTTTTTCAACGCAGTAGTCAATGTAATCGACATAATCTGCTATTTCGTAGTATCTGTCGGCTCTTTTCGGATACCCCCAGTCGATCATCCACACATCCAACCCCGCTTCAAGCATCCTCCTAATAACGCTAACTCTTTCGTGTAAATCGAGAATGTACGGTCGGTTTATGTAGGCGTAAGCTATTAAAATTGGAGTCTTCAGCAGTCTCTTCTTCTTAGGCTTGAAGTGAAGGAGCTTGAACAGCCAGTCCTCATCCACAATTTCGTACTCGCAACTCCAAGGCTTAACTTCAATTTCTCTAAGACTTTCTAACATTTTCAACACCCTCCAACTTACCTTCCAGCTCCTTCACTTTCTTCTCCAGCTCTTTAACCTTCCTCTTCAAGTCCATTATTCTTTTATACGCTTCATCCATCTGAGAGATCGTTGCAAAGGGATTCAGCGGACTGCTCTCCAAAATAGACTCAAAGTACTTTCTCGTGTGGTACGTGTAGTCCATGAGGTTGTCGAGCATTTTTCTTTGAGCTTTCAGATATTCTTCGGACTTTATCAGGGTGTCAAAGTTTTTAGCGACGATTCCAGCAAACTTGGCTGAAAAATCTTGAAAGCTCTCAATCTTATTTGAATTCGCAAAATCGATGAACTCTTCAACGGATTGATCGTAGGTGTTGGTTATAATTTCTTTGAACTCGAAGAAGGCATCTCTAAATTCGCTCCAATGTTCAGCAGCTTTAAACAAGTCGTTGGAAGCCTCTTTAGAAATTATGAACGGGTATTCACTTGCGATCCTATAACTGTCAAGCTCTATCTTGTAACTTCTTCTTGCAAAATCCCACCACTTCTTAACGAAGCTCTCCGTCAGACTTTTCGCGGTTTCGGTAAAGGTAAAGCCCATCAAAATTTCCGAAGTTATTCTCATGTGGGAAATTAGCGAGAGAATGAAGTCCTCGTAAGCTTCGAACAACTCCCTCTGGCTTTCGAAAAGCCTTATCACATCAGGCTTCGGTAGAATGTACTTGAAATATTGCTCTCCAGCTAAGAAAATCTCAAGAGGTCGAAAGAAGAACCTGAAGATTTCGTCGAAAATTTTGCTGAACTCCTCATCCTTTTTGACCTTTCCCGTTATCTCATATTTTTTCCACAGGTTCTCAAGGTGCTCTCTAATTGAGATGTTCCTCAAAAGGAGTTCAAAAGATTCCTTGGGCAGTTTTTTGAAAACTTCAATAATTTCCTCCTCAAAAGCGACCCGTTCTATCACCCTATCACCTATCAGTATATTTTGAACAAAAATATTATAAAAAATTTTGCTCAAAAAGATTTGGAGAAAAATGGGAAAATCATTCTTTTTTCTTCTGAACTTTCTCGCTAATCTCTATCATTCTTCTAAAAACTTCGTCCTGCTGTTTTTCGAGCTGGTCGAGCAATTTTCTGAAGTTTTCAAAAACCTTAGCCTGTGATTCAGCGTAGAGGTCGATCGACTTCTTTATGCTTTCGAAAACTTCGCTCGGAACTATCTGCCTCAGATAGACTTCGTATAGACTAACATAGCTGTCTGCAGCCACTTTTATTAAATCAAGGCTCGTCTTACTAATTCCAAATCCCATTTTATAAAATCCTCTCATAGTTTCCAAAAAGTCTTTAAACTCCATTCTAATCACCTCCTTCCTTAACTATTATAACTTTAACCACGTCGCCCTCTTTTATGTTCAAAGCTTGCCTGTCAGCTTCGGGAATGGAAATTCTCCCACCACTCTGAACTTTAGCTCTGAATACGGCGATGTCATTTCTAAGCACATTAAATTTGAGGCTAAAGTCGAACATAGAAGTCAAATTCCTCAACATCTCTTCCTGAGTTTTCAAAAACTCCCCCCAGAACTTCTGAAACTCTTTGAAGTATTCCGGAACCATCACCATCAAATGGTTTCTATTGGTAAAGCTATAAATACTTTTTGGTAAAGATTGGAGCATTGTGATAGAGTGCGAATAGTTTGTAGAACGGATTACTGTTTCTTACAGGATTTTTTGGCTGTGATCGGTCAAAAAGCTTGAAAGAAGAAAACGCAAATTCAACCAAGCTCCTTTTTCGAAAGGTTTTTACTTGAATTCTAAGTCGAGAGAATTGTTAAGAATAACCTTAAAAAATAAAAAGTCGAAATACAAATTGTACAATCTCTAATCCAGAAGTTAATTGAAGAGATATAGTCCAAGAAGCTCTTTCTAAGGAACAGAGGGAGGTTGGAGCTAAAGATTCTCAGCCTTACTCTATTTTTACGGTCTGTCTTTAAGGAAAGCGAGCAAAATTGATTCTTTGTTCGAGAAAATAAGCCACGAATCAGCCAGAATCTACTATCACGGAATTAATAAATCCGTAGAACATTCTGAAAGGAAGAGAAGAAGGCTAACTGTAATATACGAAGCTAAAAAGTTAGAGAGCAGATTATCATCTGGAGTGCGATAGATGTCGATACGAAAGAATGTCTGTTCGTCTGGGCATCTGAAGGTAGAGAGGGTTTTGAAGCCTACGCTTTCCTTAAAGAGGTGCTGAAATATTGTGAAAACAAGCCAGAGATCGTTGTTGACAGGGATTTCTGTTATTTAGGCTTTAAAAAGAATGGGATTGAAGTATAAGCATGAGGCATTCGGTGAGAGAAATGCCGTAGAGATTCTTTTCTCCGCTTAAGGAACGAACAAAGAGTGCCTGGAGCATGTTTCCTTTCAGGAGTCCCTTCGATTCCGTTCAGAGATTATTGAAGAGTTTTGTAATGCTGTATAATTTGGAAAGGTGCAATCTTGGCAGTGCGCTTTTCTCAGCCGTAATAGTTCTCTTTCAAAAAGAGTATCTCCTCTATATGCTTTTTCAGCATGAATAATATCTCAAAAAGCAAAGTTTGCGGGTTTATGATTGGTTTAAGGCTTACGAGATCTCGGGTATTTTCATTCCTCTTAGGAGGACGTTTCCCACGAATCAGGGATTTGACTCGAATTACGACGGATGGTGTTACAGCGCCGAGTCTCCAGCTACCGCTGGATATGATTCTTCCTATGGAAATCCTGCTGGTTCAATTTATTCGTACATCTACACAAGACTGAGGACAACCAACTACTACTCCGTGGAGTGGACTTCTGCGTTTGTCTATGAAAAGAAGAAGCCTGTAGCCTATGCCAAGTTCAGCTTCGATTATAGGGTCACAGCAAAAACGAGATTGAACGAAATAAAAATCACAGCTTACATCGAAGATCCGAATGGAGTAAGACACCAGATCTCTTCTCAGCAAGCTAAAATTTTAAAAAGCAGTAGACGTGAAATCGCAGCGTTTTGAATCGGAGAGATAATTAAAGGTTTTACTCGAAAGATGTTCGAATTCCCATCGACAGCTCTCAGATTAAAAGCAGCTTTCGCCATCGCATCGAGAGTTACACTTGTGTAGTGAAAAACCTCTGGTTTCTTACAGCACTGAGGTAAACCGAATAAAAAACGCCCCGGCCGGGATTTGAACCCGGGTCGAGGGTTCCGGAGACCCTCAGGATATCCTCCTACCCCACCGGGGCACGTATTTAGCTTCTAATTTTCCTCACGTATTAAAATTTCGAGTCGATTTATAAGAGCGATGAGCTCTTTTCCTTTCAGAATTTCTACGTTGACGATACTTTATGAGTTTTACACACTATTGCTCAGGCTTTGAGTTGCATTGCACAACGTACGGTGTTACTTTACGATGCATCTCTGCAGAAAATTTTTTATCGAAAACTTTGAAAATTAGAATTCGTGAAAGATGACGCTCTCTCCCCGGTTGTCGGATTCATCTTGATTATTCAGATCCTGATAATTTTTCTCTCTCTCGTACAGACGGTTTTCATACCCGATCAGCTCAAAAAAATTGAAGCTGACAATGTTGAAAAATTAAAGGGAGAAGTTGAAAAATTTTCAGCTCTCGCAGCGTCTGGAGAGAGAGCCTACATGCTCGTTACACTCCCCGATTATCCGGAATATCTCTTCCTTTTAACTCCCGAACCGGCTGGTTCTTCAATCTATGCGGAGGAATTTAACATAACGCTCAGATACACTGAAGTTCTTCCAAACGGATCAAAAATAGAAGTTTTAAAGAATTTGAAGAGCAGTAGGGTTTACATTGGTGTGGAAAATTACTACTACCCAGACACGATATTTATTTTCGAAAATGGAGCGGTTTTCCAAAAACAGAACGGAGCTATAATAGCTGTTGGAGAGCAAACTCTCATTAACTCTGAAATTAAGTTAATAATTCTGAAAGGTAACTTCTCTTTGGCTTACAACACGCCGAAAGAGATAGCTTTCCAACCCGTTTCCGCTGGAGGTTTCGTTTATGGAGAGAATATTTCGATAACCTTCGAAAGCGTGAATCCAGATTTTTGGAGAAAATACGGAAGCGTGAGCGGGAATACTGTTACGATTAACGCTTCGAGCGGAATAATACGCATAGCGGTTTACGCTTTCGAAGGAGAAAGGGTAGAAAGAAAACCTTACAGACTTCTCAAGCTCAATCCCTTCGACTCATATACGATTTCGAAGGGAGAAGTGAAGGAATTTGGCGTTCTTTTGCTCGATCGCTTCAACAATCCCGTTGTTGGAGAATCCGTCAACATCAGCGTTAGCGGGGGAATCGGTACTGTAGATGGTTTACAGTCGATAACCAAGGTGACAGACTCAGCTGGAAGAGTTTACGCAAGTTTTAAGGCTACAAACTCTGGAGAAGGCGAAGTGATTTTTGAAGTCGGAAACCTAAGAGCTTCCTATTCAATTAAAGTTCTTTCCCCGCAGGTAAGCGGCGCATCTCTCATCAACGTGGAGTGGTTGAATAAAGCTGCTTTGGAAGCAAGTCCTTGGGATGCATATTTGGAGGGAAAGAAAGTTCTAAGCGCAAAAGTGTACGATCAGGAGTCGCAGCCGATTCCGAACATCGATGTAAGATTCGTTGCGACGAACACATCGGTTGTAGAATTGAATGCTACAGTTGCCACAACGAATTCGAGTGGAGTTGCGAGTATAGAAGCTTATCCTCTCGCAAATGGCACAACTAAGATTTACGCCTTCGCCGGAGATGCCGGTGATGTTTTGAATCTAACGATAACTAACGTTACTTGGAAGTACAGACTTCCGATATATATTGAAGAACTTTCAGGTAACGATCTCACCGACTATCAAATTCTTGTTGAACTGACTGCAACTAACTTCAACTGGAGTCATATAAATGATGATTGCTCTGACATTAGATTTGCAACCGAAGAGGGTGTAAGGCTTAACTACTGGATAGAAACTTGCGATTACGAAAATCGTGCAAAAATTTGGGTTAAAGTTCCTTTAATTCCCGCAAACGAAAACATAACGATATACATGTATTACGGAAATCCATCTGCTCCAAGTAAAAGCAATGGGTTCAGAACATTCGTTTTCTTTGATGACTTTGACGATGGGGACATCTCTGATTGGAATGCAAGATATGCAACAATAACAACTACTGTATGGGATAATAAAAAAGTACTAAAACTAAAACCTTGGTCTTCACGATTAGGTGGAAGTAACTACCAACATTTCGCCGTACCTTCAAACTTAGACATCAATTTGGATGTATATGTGGTTGGAGCGTACATTTACGATGAAAACCCCGCGGGTAGTGTATTGTTTCACTATGTTGACGACGGAAACTGGTGGAGTTTGGAGTTGTATTATGGTGGAAATAGAGACATCTTCAGACCATACATAAATTGGATCGATGAAGGGTGGGTGTACTCAAAAACTCCTTGCTCGATAACTCCAGATA